>NZ_JBIWCL010000005.1:0-104807 GCF_044761485.1 Streptomyces sp. NPDC097617 | reverse complement strand
GCCCAATCCACCCCCGCCACACCCCCCCCAGCCCCGCCGGCGTTTGAGGCGCCCCCCTCAGCCCCGCCGGCGTTTGAGGCGCGGGGGTCCGGGGGCAGCGCCCCCGGCAACGGCGCCGCACGGCACGGCACGGCACCCGCACCCGCACCCGCACCCGCACCCGGCAACCTCACCCCGCCCGCCCGAACAACGGCGCCAGCACCATCTCCGCCGCCCCCTCCGCCACCCCCGCCCCCGCCAGCGCCACCACCGGCCGGGCCGGATCCAGCGCCCGCGCCGCGAGCACGGCTCCGACCCCGGCCACGAAGACGTCCGGCGCCGCCGCCACCACACGCCCGCCGAGCAGCACACGGTCCACATCCAGCAGTGCGACCAAGTTCGCCGCGGCCTCGCCCAGGATCCGTGCGGCCTCGGGAAGATCACCCCGGGCCACCGCCCCCAGGCACAGCACCTCCACGCAGCCGCGCGCCCCGCACCGGCACTGCGGCCCGTCCAGCAGGAGCACCTGGTGGCCGAACTCCCCCGCCGCCGAGCGAGCACCCCGATAGACCCCGCCGCGCAGCCACAGTCCCGCACCGAGCCCGGTCCCGACGTGCAGGTACACGCAGGTATGGGGCCCGCCGCCGGCATGGACATCCACCTCCGGCCAGGCGCCCACACCGCCCCGCCCGGCACCCGCGCCATGTCCCGCACCCACGCCACGCCCGGCGCCCACGCCCCGCCCGGCACCCGCGCCATGTCCCGCACCCGCACCCGGCCAAGCCGCCCGGAGCCACGCCCCCGCGGCCGCGACCGCACCGGCGTTCGTGTCCTTGTCCAGCAGCACCGGCAGGCCCAGCCGCCCCTCCAGCACTCCCCGAAGCGGGAAGCCCTTCCAGCTCGGGAACCCCGTGACCCGCCCCATCGCCCCGATCTCGTGGTCGAGCGGTCCCGGTGCGGCCACCCCGACGCCCAGGAGCGGCAGCCCGGCCGGGTCCGCGACCCGCGCGACCGCCCGTACGATCGCCTCCACCGCCGCCTCCGGGCCGGCCCCGAAGTCGAGCGGGCCGCGGCTCTCGTCGGCGACACGCCCCGCCAGGTCCACCCGTACCGCCCGGAGCTCGTCGCGGTCCACGTGCACCCCGACCGCGTGCCGCACCTCCGGCACCAGCCGCAGCAGGGTGCGCGGCTTTCCGCCGGTGGACGCGGCGCGCCCGGCCTCGGCGACCAGCCCGTCCGCGCCGAGCCGGGCCGTGATCTTGCTGACGGCCTGCGGGGTCAGTCCCGTACGGGCGGCGAGCTCGGCGCGGCCCAGACCCGCCGGGCCCGCACCGCGCAGGAGGTCCAGCACCAGCGCCTCGTTGTACCCGCGCAGCGCCGGCAGGTTCACCCCGCCGCGTCCGTCTCCGCTACCCCTGTTCACCAGACCATTGTCCACCCTCCTTGCACTTCGGCAACACTGTTGCCAAAGTGGTTGCATGAGCACCCCCGCCTCCCCCGCCTCTCCCGACACCCCCGCACCGCTCCGCGTCGGCCTCATCGGCTACGGACTCGCCGGTTCCGTCTTCCACGCCCCCCTCGTGGCCGCCACGGACGGACTCACCCTCGACACGGTCGTCACCTCCGACCCGGCCCGACAGGCCCAGGCCCGCGCGGAGTTCCCCGATGTCCGCATCGCCGCCACCGCCGACGAGCTGTGGGACCGGGACCTCGACCTGGTCGTGATCGCCTCCCCCAACCGGACGCACGTCCCGCTCGCCACCGCCGCCCTCGAGGCCGGTATCCCGGTGGTCGTGGACAAACCCCTCGCCGCCACCGCTGCCGAGGCCCGCGCACTCGCCGCCCTCGCGGACCACAGCGGAACCTTCCTCTCCGTCTTCCAGAACCGCCGCTGGGACAATGACTTCCTCACCCTGCGCCGCCTCATCGCCGACGGCGAACTCGGCGAGGTCCAGCGCTTCGAGTCCCGGTTCGAGCGCTGGCGCCCGCAATTGAAGGGCGGCTGGCGCGAGTCGGGCGCCCCGGAGGAGATCGGCGGCCTGCTGTACGACCTCGGCAGCCACGTCGTCGACCAGGCCCTCGTGCTGTTCGGTCCGGCGGTACGGGTCTACGCGGAGGCCGACGTACGCCGCCCGGGCGCCGAGACCGACGACGACACCTTCATCGCGATCACGCACGCGAACGGGATCCGCTCCCACCTCTACGTGAGCGCGACCACCGCCCAGCTCGGCCCGCGGATGCGTGTCCTGGGCTCCCGCGCCGGCTACGTGAAGTACGGCCTCGACCCGCAGGAGGGCGCCCTGCGCGACGGGCTGCGGCCGGACGGGGACCTGCCCTGGGGCGAGGAGCCCCCGCACCTGTGGGGCCGGCTGGGCTCCGGCGAGTCTCCGCTGACCGGCGGCGGGATCCCGGTGCCGACGGAGCAGGGCGACTACCCGGCCTACTACGCGGCGGTGGAGGCCGCGCTGCGCACGGGCGGGCCCGCGCCGGTGACGGCGCACGAGGCCGCGCAGTGCCTCGACGTACTGGAGGCGGCCCGCCGGTCGTCCCGGGAGGGTGTGGCGGTGGAGATCCCCGCCCCTGCGTAGATCCCCGCCCGGCGTCCGGCTCCGAGTGACATGCGAAGCACGGGCACACGGACGCGCTCGAACCCTGCCCCGGACCCGGACGACGTGACCGCCACCGACGGGTCCGGCCCGGCGCCCACCGACCGGCGTCGCCGCCTGCCGGCCGAGGGCCGGTGGCGGCCCCGTACCCACGGGCGAGGGGCGGGGCCGCCACCGGCAGCCCCGCCCCTCGCCTTCCCTCGTCCTCGGGTCGTCCGGCCCGCTGCGCGCGCTACGCGCCCTTGAACTCCTGGCGCTGACGGCCGAGACCCTCGATCTCCACCTCCACGACGTCACCGGCCCGCAGGTAGGGCTTCGGCTCGGGCCGGCCCATGGCCACGCCCGCCGGCGTACCGGTGACGATGACGTCGCCCGGGTACAGGGTCATGAAGTGGCTCAGGTACTTGACGACCTCGCCGACCGGGAAGATCTGGTCCGCGGTGTTGCCGTCCTGCTTGAGCTCGCCGTTGACCCACAGCTTCACGTCCAGGACCTGCGGGTCCGGCACCTCGTCGGCCGTGAGCAGCCACGGGCCCAGCGGGGTGAAGGTCTCGCAGTTCTTGCCCTTGTCCCAGGTGCCGCCGCGCTCGATCTGGAACTCGCGCTCCGAAACGTCGTTGACCAGCACGTAGCCGCCGACGTGCGCGAGCCCCTGCTCCGCGGAGTCCAGGTAGGCCGCGGTGGCGCCGATGACGACGCCGAGCTCGGCCTCCCAGTCCGTCTTCACGCTGCCGCGCGGGATCAGCACGGTGTCGTCGGGGCCGACCACGGTGTCCGGGGCCTTCAGGAACAGGATCGGCTCGGCCGGCGGCTCCGCGCCGATCTCGGCCGCGTGCCCGAAGTAGTTCAGGCCGATGCCCACGACCTTGCCGATGCGCCCGACGGGCGCACCGATCCGCAGACCCTCGCTGCCCAGGACCGGAAGCTCACCGGAGTCGGCCGCCTCCCGCACCCGGGTCAGCACGGCGTCGTCGGCGAGCAGAGCGCCGTCCACATCCGTGATCAGGCCGGACAGGTCACGCAGGGTCCCGTCCCGGTCGAGCAGCGCGGGGCGCTCCGACCCTACGGGTCCGACACGCAGCAGCTTCATGGGCATTCTCCCGTGGTCGTGGCTGGTCGGCCCGTGGGCATGCCCAGGGCCGGCCGATGGGTTGCGGCCATCGGAGGATTTGGTCGATCCTCCAAGATGTCCACCCAATCCGCAAGACCCTGTTCACAGACTGGAACGCCTGCCTCCATCCCTCAGCCTGCTGCCGGCTGCTCGGCCCGCTGCTCCGTCTGCCCCTCCGCCCGCTCCTTGCGGTACTGGAGCCAAGCCCGCTCCGCCACCGACCACGCGGTGGTGGTCACCAGGTAGAGACCGGCGGCCAGCGGCACCACGGCAGCCGTGATCAGCGTCCCGAAGGACAGCAGGGGCAGTACGCCGCCCAGCTTGCGCATGACCTCCTGCTGCTCGGCACTCACCTCGGCCATGACCCCAGCCCCGGACAGGGCGCCGGTCCCGGACCCGGTACGGGCACCGGTACGGGCACCGGTACGGGCACCGGCCTTCTTCGGCGCAGTGGCCGCGGCGGTGGCAGCGGCAGCCGCGACCGCCGCGGCCGTACGGCGCCCCCGCACCGCGCTCCACGCGGCCACCACCGCGATCGCCGCGAACAGGCCGAGGAACACCAGCCCCTGCGCCCCGAACAGGCCTCCCTCTCCCAGCGCCTCGGTCCACCGGGAGCCCAGCGGCGCGGCGAAGAGCCGGTGCCCGAGCAGCTCGTTGGCCTTCCCGCCCACCTCGGCGGAGGAGAACGCGTGGTACATCACGAAGAACACCGGCAGCTGCAGCAGCACGGGCAGGCACCCCGCCACGGGAGTCGCCCCCCCGGAACGCGGCCCGGCTCAGCGGGTGCAGGGCGAGCCGCACGAGCACGGTGAACAGCACGATCGCGGCAGCGGTCGCGGACTGCGCCAGCACCGGCTCGAGAAGCCGGCCCAGCTCAGCAACAAGGTGGGTGAAAACGGACACGCGGGCCCTCCGAAGGGTCTCGTCGAACGTCGAAAGAGATGCATTTCGGCGTGACGACCCGCGAGGGGCGACGACAGTGATCAGTCAGCAGAAGGCGGGATGTACTGCGCGCCCCTACGCGGCCGTCGGGAGGAGACGGCCGGGCGCCCTGGGCCGCGCGCGGCCCGAGGCATCGGGATCGCGCTGCGGCAGGAACGCCGTGCGCTGCTCGCGATCACGGATCGCGGTGCGTATTCGGTGCGGCGGCACGGGCCGCACGAGCCGCGCGGCGGCGGCCAGGGCCGCGGTACCCACGGCGACGGTGGCCGCGAAGGCGACCACGACGGCGCCCAGCCCGCCCTCCCCGGCGAACAGCCCGAGGAATCCCCCGAGCAGCACGAGCGGGAGCAGCACGGCAAGGGCCCGCGAGGTCCGGGCGAACAGTGCGAAGGACGGCAGGCGGCCGCCGCCTCGTCGTCGCTGCGCCTGCTGCTGCAGTTGCTGCCGAGCCATACGGACCTCCCCCTCTCCACTCCCGCGCACGAACTCCCGTACGAGACCGATAGTAACCGGGCCCACCGACAACCCATCCGGCTAGGACGCCCTGAGGGTCCCCCAGACCACGAGCCGGTACTTCGAGCTGTACTCGGGCGTGCAGGTGGTGAGCGTGATGTAGGCGCCCGGCTCGCTGTACCCCTGGTCCGGCTTCACCACGCTCCGCGGCACGGGCGCGATCACCCCGGTGTCCCGCTCGGTCGTCCGGCTCAGTGTCCTCCCGACCACATACGTGTACCGGCGCCCCCGTATGTCGACGATCAGCTCGTCGCCCGCCCGCAGCCGGTTGATGTACCGGAAGGGCTCGCCGTGGGTGTTGCGGTGCCCGGCCAGCGCGAAGTTCCCCTGCGCCCCGGGCCCGGCGGTCCCCGGGTACTGCCCGGCGTACCCCTTGTCCAGGACGGCCCGCTTGTCGACGCCCTGCGCGACGGGAACGACGAGCCCGAGACGCGGAATGCGCAGGACGGCGTAGGCCCGGTCCGGGGGCCCGGCCGACGGCCCCGCGGCGGACCCCGGACCGCCACCGGCATCGCGGCCGGGCCCGCGATCGGGCCCGCGATCGGGATCGGGATCGGAATCGACGCTGCCGCCCGGAGGGGACGGGGACGGGGATGGGGACGAAGCACCGAGGACGGGCTCGGCACCGCCCCAGGCCCGCTCCAGAGCCTGTACCTGCTCCTGCGCGGCGGCCACGGCCTGCCGGTTCGTCCACCACACCTGGTGCACCACCAGCAACAGGACCACCACGCCCACGGTGACGATCAGCTCGGCGGCCGCCCACAGCACACCGGCGGAACCGGCCCGGCGCCCCCGCCGGCCGCCCCCCTGCACCACCACGGGTAAGCGATCTCGCACGGGCGGCACCCTAAGTCCTCCCCCGTCAACTGACCAGCGGCAGTACGGTGTGAACCATGCGCCCCGACACGCCTGCCGAGCACATCGCCGAAGCCGAGCGCCTGATCCGCACAGCGACCCGCTACCCCGAGGACCAGGAGCCCTTGCTCCTCCAGGCCGCGGCCCACCTCGAACTGGGGGACGCACGCGACCGGGCGAGTGCCCTGTACGACCAGCTCCTCTCCTCCACCCCGTCCGACCCCCACCTGATCAAGGCCCTGCAGGCGGCGAACCTCTGGGAGTACGGCCACGAGGCCGAGGCCCGCGCCCTCATCTCGGGCATCCGCGCCGCCTCGCCCAAGGACCCGGCGCCGTGGGAGGTGATCGCGGAAGCCTTGGAGGCCCACGACGAGTTGGAGGCCTCGCACGACTGCTTCACCGAGGCGGCCACCCTCCTGATCGCGGAGGACGACCCGCTGACCCCGGCCACCACCGCCCTCCTGACGGGCCGCCACCGCGTACGCCGCCTCCTCGGGCGCCCGCACGACGACTGGGACATGGTCGCGGACACCCGCCACATCGGCCCGATCCCCCTCGACGAGCTCCACGACCCGAAGCGCATCTGGGCCCTGGGCTCCGACGACCCCACCGAGCTGCGCGCCGAGATCGCCCGCCTGCGCGCCGAACTGGGCGACCGCCGCGCGGCCCTCTCGCGCCCCTTCCCGGTGGCGATCCTGCACTGGCCGCAGCGCGAACTGTCGGAGCTGCTGACCAGCTACCCGACCCTGGCCTCCGAGTACCCCTCGCACGAGGCCCACCTGCGGGACATCGAGACCTCCCTGCGCGCCCTGGCCGCCTCGGGCACCACGAACCTCGGCATCGTCACGGCGAGCGTCCCGTCCTACGAGGCCTTCGCGGCGTCGGAGAGGACCTCCCCGGCCTCCCCGTCCCTCCTGGCCGAATACGCCACAACCCTGGCCGCCCGCGGCAAGGCCACCCCCTGGCCCCCGACCCCCACGGCCCCCTGCTGGTGCACCTCGGGCAAGCCGTACGCGGAGTGCCACAACGCCACCTGAGTCCGAGTCGATGGTGGACGAGGGGGGCTGACATCATGCGTCCATGCCTGGTGCCGTCCCCTCCTCCCCCGGTGTCTCGGCGCGCATGAGTCGACAGGCCTCGCGCGACACGACACAGGAGCTGGCCGTTCGCCGTCTCCTCCACGCGTCCGGCCTCCGCTATCGCGTGAGCCTCCCCGTTCCCGGCATACGCCGGCGCACCATCGACATCGCCTTCACCCGCGCGAGGATCGCCGTGTTCCTCGACGGCTGCTTCTGGCACGGCTGCCCCGAGCACGCGACGCGACCGAAGGCCAATGCCGAATGGTGGCGGGCCAAGCTGGACAAGAACATGTCCCGCGACCGCGAGACGACCGCCCACCTGGAGACGGAGGGCTGGACGGTGCTCCGATTCTGGGAGCACCAGACGCCCGAGGAAGTGGCCCGCGCGATCACCCTGAAGCGGGACGAACCCCCGCCGGAGCACACGCCCCGTCCCCCGGACCACCCTCTCGGAAACGGCTGAGGCGAGTCGAGCGACTGAAACGACTCGACCGACAAGCTCTGCGCGCAGCCGGCGGGCTACCGGCGGGCTAGCGCGAGTCGGCCGCGGCGTGTGAGGCTGCGGCCATCGCGGCGGCCGCCGTGAAGACCGCCGGCCAGGGGCCGATCTTCTTCGCCAGGGGGTGCGATCCCGCGAACGCGGCGACGTAGGCCGTGCCGAGGAGGGCCGTCGTCCTCGGGGACGTGCGGCGGTGCCATTCGCGGGCCGCGAGGGTGCCCGCGGCCGCGAGGATCACGCCGCCGAGCGGTCGGCGGCCGGTCCAGCGGGCCGTGGCGTAGCCGCCGACCAGTCCGGCCGCCGCTATTGCCGAGGTGGGGATCTGCGCCATCGTGGGGGCCTCCAGCCGTTCGAAAAGTGACGGTACGAGGCTAACGCGCGCGGCGCGCGTAGCGGCGGGCGGCCGTCACGCCGAGGACCACCACCGCGCCGCCGAGGATGCCGGGCGGGAGACTGTCCTGGACGGCGCGGGGCAGGACCGCCATGACACCCAGGATGATGAAGAACGCCACCGCGCACGCGGCGAGCCCGGCCAGGGCCTGGCGCAGGAGAGAGGTACGCACACGGTTTCAACGCCGCGCCGGGGGGCGGCGATACGGGCGGGCCCGGGCCGCGTACGGAAGTCGGATTTGTCGCACACCCTCCGGATCCGCCCACCTGCACTGCGTGGAACCTCCCCCGCGTAGATTCACTCTCCTACACGGGCGATACGACCCAACCCGCCCAAGCCGGCCCAAGGAGCTGCAAACGTGATCTGCTACGGACCGGCCGTGCTGGACCTGTCGGACGAACTGGCCGACGCCTACAGCGAGGTCTTCTCCGCGCCACCGTGGAACGAGGACGAAGAAACCATTCGCCAGTTCTCCCTCCGGCTCCAGGCGGACAGCCGCCGCGCCGGATTCCGTACCGCCTTCGCGCAATCGCCCGCCGGCATCGACGGCTTCGCGACCGCCTGGCTGACCCCCAAGACCTTCCCCCGCGACCGCGCCTACGGGCAGGTCACCGCGCAGCTGGGCCGGCCGCGCGTACGGGAACTGCTCATCGGCGCGCTGGAGATCGACGAGCTCGCCGTACGCCCGCACGCGCGCGGGCACGGCACCGGGCGCGCCCTGCTCGCCGAGATCACCGCCGACGCCCCGGACGAGCGGGCCTGGCTGCTGACCGCCCGGGTGGCCACCGACACCGTCGCCACCTACCGGCGCCTCGGCTGGCACGAGATCACCCCGCTGCCCGGGACACAGAACGGCGTCGTCGTCTTCCTCGCCCCGAACCACCCCGCGGCCTGAGCATCGCGCCCGCCCCACCGGGCATGCCCCGGGCATGATCACCTGCCCCGGAGCCCTCGCCCGTATCGCCCAGCGCCAGCTGAACCTGGCCACCTACCACCAGCTCAAGCAGGCCGGCATCCCAGCCGGCACGATCAGCGGCCGCAGCCGCCGCGGAGGGCCCTGGCAGAGACTCCTGCCACGGGTGTACCTCCTGCAGACCGGCCCGCCGGACACCCGGCAGCACGCGCTGTCCGCCGTCCTGTACGCCGCCCACCCCGCGGCCGATCCGCTCTCCGGGTCCACCGCCGCGCTGACGGGCGGCGCCGCCCTCGCGCTCCTGGGCATCCGCGACGCCCCGCCCGAACCGCTGGACGTCCTCGTCCGCGCCCCGCGCTCGCCGGCCGCCGCGGGCCGGGTCCGGCCCGGCTCGACCTCCCGCTGGCCCGCCACCATCCAGATCTCCGGCGTCCCCAGCACCCGCCCGATCCGGGCCGCCGCGGACTTCGCGGCCCGTACGGACGATCCCGACCTGGTGCGCTCCGTACTGGCCAACGTGGTCCAGGGCGGCTGGTGCCACCCGCACGACCTGCACGCCGAACTGCGTGCCGGCCGGATCCGCGGCCGCCCCGCCGTGCGGGCGGCCACCGCGGAACTGGTCACCGGGGTCCGGTCGATCGCCGAGGGCCGCGCCCGCGACACCCTGGTGGCCACCGACCTCCCGGCCCCGCTGTGGAACGCCCGCCTCCACGGCCCCGACGGGGCCTTCCTCGCCAGCCCGGACGCGTACTGGCCCGAGGAGGGCGTGGCGCTGGAAATCGACTCCGCGGAGTACCACTACACGCGCGACGCCTGGCAGGCCACCCTGCACCGGCGGCTGCGCCTGGAGTCCCGGGGCGTCCTGGTGGCCAGTACGACGCCGGGGCTGCTCCGCGACAGACCGGCGGACGTGGTCGCCGCCGTGCGCGCGCTCCTCGCCCTGGGCACCGCCCGCCCCGCGCCCCCGGCCGTCACCGCACGCGGGCACGCCCAGCTGGAACTGCCGCTCCCGCGCACGCTCCCGCCGCTCCGCCTCCCGCGGGCGCTCCCGCGCACGCCCCCGCCGTCCTACGCCCCGAAGGCGCGGGACACCGTATAGATCATCAGGCCGGCCAGGGCGCCGACCACCGTGCCGTTGATACGGATGAACTGCAGGTCGCGGCCGATGTGGGCCTCGATCTTGCGGGAGGTGTGCTCGGCGTCCCAACCCGCCACGGTGTCCGTGATCAGCGAGGTGATCTCGGTCCGGTAGGTGGTGACGACGTAGACGACGGCGCCCTCGATCCAGCCCTCCACCTTCGCCTGCAGGCGGCCGTCGGTGGCGAGTCGCGCGCCGAGGGAGATCAGCGAGGCGCGGACCCGCAGGCGCAGCTCGCTCTGCTCGTCCTCGGCCGCCGAGATGATCATCGAGCGGATCGCCGACCACGCGGAGGCGATGACGTCCTGGACCTCGTCGCGCGCCAGGATCTCGGACTTGAGCCGCTCCACCTTCGCGCGGGTCTCCGTGTCCGACTGGAGGTCGGCCGCGAAGTCCGTCAGGAACCGGTCCACCGCACCGCGCGCGGGGTGCTCCGGCATGTCCCGCATCTCCGTGACGAAGCGGAGCAGCTCCTTGTAGACGCGCTCGCCCACCTTGCGGTCCACGAACCGCGGGGTCCAGCCGGGGGCGCCGCCCTGGACCGCGTCCGTGATCGAGGCACCGTGCGTGACCAGCCAGTCGTGGGCCTTGGCGCAGATGAGGTCGACGGCCCGGCGGTGGCCACCGTCCTCGACGACCCGCTCCAGCGTCTTGCCGATGCCCGGCGCGATCTCGGCGGTCTCGGCCCGCCGGGTGATGGCCTCGCCGACGACGGCCTGCACGTCGGAGTCGCGCAGCACGGTCAGGGCGCCGCGGAGCGCGGCGGCGAGCTCGGCGGTGACCCGGTCGGCGTGTTCGGGCTCGGCCAGCCAGGAGCCGAGGCGGCCACCGATGCCGAGGGCGTGGAGGCGGGCCCGGACCACGTCGGAGGAGAGGAAGTTCTCCCCGACGAACTCGCCCAGGGAGACGCCGAGCTGGTCCTTCTTGGTCGGGATGATCGCGGTGTGCGGGATGGGCAGGCCGAGCGGGCGCCGGAAGAGGGCGGTGACGGCGAACCAGTCCGCGAGCGCGCCGACCATGCCGGCCTCGGCCGCGGCGGCGACGTACCCGGCCCAGCCGCCGGCGCCCCAGGCGTGCTGGGCGTACTTGGCCAGTACGTAGACCAGCGCGACCAGGATCAGCAGACCGGTCGCGGTGGCCTTCATCCGGCGGACCCCGCGACGCCGCTCCTCGTCGGCGGCGCTGAAGACGAACGCGCCGCGGGTGGGGGGCGGGGGTGCCTGTGCGGGGGCCGGTGGCACGGTTCCGGTACCTCCCGTACCTCCGGTGGTGCCGGTACCTCCGGTGGTGCCGGTACCTCCGGTGGTGCTGCGGTTCTCCACGTGCTCCTGCCTTCCCCCGGGGGCGCCGGTTTTGTCTGCATAGCATCCGACTCCCGGGAGGGACGAGGAGTTCCCGCCACGCCAGTCCGCTCCCGCGCGGGGTGACGCCCGGGCATGCCGAGCCGCTCCCGCGGGGTGACGCCCGGGCATGCCGAGCCGCTCCCGCGGGGTGACGCCCGGGCATGCCCGCCACCCCTGCGGGTACGCGTACCAACCGGCACCGTCCCGCCACCCCTGCGGGTACGCGTACCAACCGGCACCGTCCCGCCGCCTCGGCGGGGGCCGCGTCCTCGGCTCCGCGCACTGCCCGGGGCGGTGCTGTGACGACCTAGAGCTGTTTGCGGAGGGGGTCCTTGCCCGGGGGGCGTTTGCGGGGTTTGACCTTGACCTCCACGCCGCCCCAGAAGGCGAAGCCCGTCACGACCACCCGCGGGGCGCCCGGTTCGGGCGGGCCCGGGTTGTTGCTGTGCTCGAAGGCGCCCATGACCCCGATGCCTCGGACGTCGAGCTCCACCCCCGGCGGGACCGTGATCTCGATGCCGCCCATGACCGCGATGCAGTTGATCACCACCTCGCGCTGCGCGAAGTCCGCCTCGCGCAGGTCCAGCAGGCCGCCGCCCCAGAACGCCACCGCGTCGAGCCGCGCCGGCACCGTCCACCGCCCCTTGCGCTGGAAGCCCGACAGGACCGCCACGGCCGCCGTCGAGGAGCCCGCCCCGCCGATCCGGCCCGTCCAGGGCTCCGCGGCCGCCGACGGCCGGGCCGCCGGCCCGCCGGCCGCTGGCGCGGGCAGGTCCCGCGTCAGCGGTTCCAGTTCCGCGTACGTACGGGACTTGTACGCCGCGTCCAGCCGCTCCTCGAACTCCTCCATGTCGAGCCGGCCCTCGGCGACGGCGTCCCGCAGACGCTCCGCCACCCGGTCCCGGTCGGCGTCCGACGCCCTCAGCTCCGGCAACGGCTTCTCCGGCCGCTCGTCACTCATGCGGACCAGACTATGCAGGGTTGTCGGGGAGTTGTATGACTAAGCCCCTGAGATCGTCCCGAGATCTCCCCCATATTCCCCCGACATCAGCCCGGCACCGAACCGGCACCGGCACCGGGCGCAGACACCGCACCCGCCCGGCCCCGGACCGCGACCCCGGATCCACCCCGCCCTCACCCCCGCCCCGCGTACATCCGCGCGATCACGTCCTCGATGTCCGGCTCCCGCACCGACAGGTCCACCAGCGGGTAGTCCGCCGCCACCGCCGCCACCAGCGGCGCCGCCGACGCCCCCGCGGGGAAGGCCAGCCACTGCCGCGGCCCCTCCACCTTCACCACCCGCGCGCCCGCCACGCTGATCGGCGCGAGCTCGCGCTCCAGGTCGACCACCAGCGTGCGCTCGCTCTCCCCCACCGCCCCCGCCGTGTGCAGCCCGCCCAGCGGCCCGTCGTACATCAACTGCCCGTGGTCGATCACCATCACCCGCTCGCACAGCTGCTCGATGTCCTGGAGGTCGTGCGTCGTGAGCAGCACCGTCGTGCCGAGTTCCTCGTTCAGCTGCCGCAGGAACCCCCGTACCTTCGCCTTGCTCACCACGTCGAGCCCGATCGTCGGCTCGTCCAGGTACAGCACCTCCGGATCGTGCAGCAGCGCCGCCGCGATGTCCCCGCGCATCCGCTGCCCCAGCGACAACTGCCGTACCGGCACGTCCAGCAGCTCCGCCAGGTCGAGGCGGTCCACGCAGCGCTCCAGGTTCTCCTCGAAGCGGGCCCGCGGCACCCGGTACAGCCGCCGCATCAACCCGTACGAGTCCTTCAGCGGCAGGTCCCACCACAGCGTGGTGCGCTGCCCGAACACCACCCCGATCCGGTGCGCGAGCCGCATCCGCTCGCGCGCCGGGTCGATGCCCGCGACCCGCAGCCGGCCGCCGCTCGGGGTCAGGATGCCGGTCAGCATCTTGATCGTGGTCGACTTCCCGGCACCGTTGGGCCCGATATAGCCGACCATCTCGCCCCGGGCGACCTCGAAACTGATCCCGTCCACCGCCCTGACCTGGCGTTTCTCCCGGCGCATCAGGCTCACCCGGCGCCGTACGTCAAAGACCTTCTCGACCCCGTCCAACGAGATCAGCGCATCCACCACAGCTCTAGCTCCCCGTGCTTCGGTACGAACGGACTCCCGCGCGCCACGCCAGCGACGCGGGCAGGAACACCAGGAAGGCCACCAGCGGGCTCAGGTACGCGACCCACCCGGGCAGTCCCAGCGGATCCGGCCGCCCCAACACGTGCAGTGCGGGCAGCCAGTTGACGAAGGCCAGCGGGACGATGAAGGTCACCCCGCGCAGCAGGTCCTTCGCGAAGACCGTCGGCGGGTACTGGAGCATGGTGCAGCCGCCGTAGGTGAAGGAGTTCTGCACCTCCGCCGCGTCCCCCGTCACGAACTGGAAGGCCGCGCCGGTGACCATCACCGCCGCGAAGATCGCCGCCCCGGCGAGGACCATCACGGGGACTAGCAGCACCTTCCCGGCCGTCCAGTCCACGTCCAGCGACCAGAGCGCCCAGCCCATGACCCCGAGCCCCTGTCCGATCCGGCCCAGCCGGCGCAGCGCGAACCGGTCCGCCGCGACCTGCGCGAGGACCGGGACCGGACGCACCAGCATCGTGTCGAGCGAGCCGTCGCGGATCCGGGCGCCGATCCGGTCGGTGTTCCCCAGCAGCATGTCCGCCAGGCCGAGCGAGGCCGAGCAGGAGCCGTACAGCAGGGCGATCTCGGGCAGCGTGAAGCCGCCGAGGTCGTCCACGTGGGAGAACATGATGTAGATCGCGACGAAGTCCAGCAGGGTGATCGCCGCGTGCCCGACGGTCGTCAGGACGAAGGACGTGCGGTACGTCATCGTGGACCGGATCCACATGCCCACGATCAGCAGGTAGCCGCGCAGCCCTTCCCGGACCGGGCCGCCGCGCCGGGACCCCTCCGCCGGCGCCCCATCCACGGCGAACTCCCGCGCACGCGCCCGTACCGCCCCGGCTTCGGCCTGCACCTCCGCCCCGGCGTGCACCTCCGCCTCCACCTCCGCCTCAGCCACCCTGGACCACCACCTTCCGTGTCGCGGCCGACTGCAACAGCCGCCCCGTGCCCAGGAGTACGAGCGCCCATCCGGCCTGGAAGCCCAGCGCCTCGGCCGCGCCCCCGGCCCCCGCGTGCATGCCCAGCAGGACGTCCATCGGGACCTGGAGCATCGCCGCCCACGGCAGGGCCCTGACCAACTCGCCGAAGCCGCCCGGGAAGACGGTCAGCGGCAGCAGCATCCCGGAGAAGAAGATCGAGGCGACGGTGGCCATGATGTTGATGCCCGCCCCGTCCATCAGCCAGAAGGCCACCAGCCCCACCATGTAGCGCAGCGCGAAGCTCACCACCAGGGCCAGCAGTGCGGACGCCAGGAACAGCAGCCAGCGCAGCGGATCGACGGGCAGCGCCAGCGGGAACGCCAGCGCCCCCGCCACCAGCGGCACCACCCCGCGGCCCAGCAACTGGAAGCCCGCCCGGCCCAGATCTGCCGCCAGCCACCACATCTGAAGGTCCGCGGGCCGGTACAGGTCGACCGCGATGTCACCCGTCCGGATCCGCTCCTGGAGCTCCTCCTGGAACCCGCCGCCGATCAGCGCCGCGGCGGCCAGCAGCGATTGGCTCACCCAGACGAAGGTCAGCGCCTGCGCCTGGTCGTAGCCGCCGAGTCCGGGACGCTCGTCCCACAGCGCGATGTACGTGTACGCGACGATGAACCCGAACACGGTGTTGGTGAACACCCCGGCCGCTGTCGCCGTCCCATAGGTGGCGTACCGCCTGAATCCGCCTGCGGCGACTGCCAGGTAGAGACGCACTCTCCGGCTCACCGTATCCCTCCGTTTCCCACGTCGTTCCTACGTCGGCCAAAGCGCGCGAGCTTAGTGCGGAGGGGCGAGCCACGCGACCGATTTATGCCCGTCCGGAGCGGAATCACCGGCCATCGGGTAGACACCATGAGGTACAGAAGTGGATATTTCGAACGGCGTCGAGGAGCCCTGGAGATGAGCGACCAGTCACCACCCCCGGGCTGGACCCCTCGTGACCCCGACACCCCGCCCGGCGGACCGCGCGACGTCCCGCAGCCGCGGACGCCCGACCGGGCCCTGACCCCGCCGGGCGGACCGGGCAAGAAGGCCCGGCGCCGGCGAACCGGCTGGCGCCGCCTCGTCCCCACCTGGCGCATGGTCCTGGGCGGCATCCTGCTCCTCGCCCTGCTGATCGGCGGCGCGCTCGTGGCCGGCTACCTGCTGGTCGACATCCCGCCGGCCAACGCCGCCGCCACCGCGCAGTCCAACGTCTACCTCTACTCCGACGGCTCCCAGATCGCCCGCGACGGCGAGGTCAACCGCGTCAACGTGCCCCTGTCCCAGATCCCCCGGACCGTGCAGGAAGCCGTACTGGCCGCCGAGGACCGGGACTTCCACTCCGAACGGGCGGTCGACCCCAAGGCGATGCTCCGCGCCGCCTGGAACACCGCGACCGGCAAGGGCACCCAGTCCGGGTCCACGATCACCCAGCAGTACGTCAAGAACTACTACTTGGGCCAGGAACAGACGATCAACCGCAAGGTCAAGGAGTTCTTCATCGCGATCAAACTCGGTCGCGAGAAGTCCAAGGACTACATCCTCGAGGGCTACCTGAACACCAGCTACTTCGGCCGCAACGCCTACGGCATCCAGGCCGCCGCCCAGGCCTACTACGGCAAGGACGTCAACAAGCTCACCACCGCCGAGGGCGCCTACCTCGCCACCCTCCTCAACTCCCCCAGCGCCTTCGACGTCGTCTCCCACCCCCAGAGCCGCCCACGCGCCGTAGCCCGCTGGAACTACGTGCTCGACGGCATGGTCAAGAAGCAGTGGCTGCCCGCCGCCGAACGCGCGACGATCCGGTTCCCCGAACCGGGCAAGGTCCGCGCGGCCGCCGGACTGTCCGGCCAGCGCGGCTACCTCGTGGAAGCGATCAAGGACTACATCGTCGAGAACAAGATCCTCGACGACAAGACCCTCGCCGAGGGCGGCTACCGGATCACCTCCACCATCGACAAGCGCCGCCAGACCGCCTTGGTCGACGCCGTCGACGCGCAGATGGTCAGCAAGCTCGAACCCGAGACCCGCAAGGCGGACCGGCTGGTCCGCGCCGGCGGGGTCTCCATCGACCCGGCCACCGGCAAGGTCGTCGCCCTCTACGGCGGCATCGACTACACCAAGCAGTACGTCAACAACGCGACCCGGCACGACTACCAGGTCGCCTCCACCTTCAAGCCGTTCGTCTTCGCAGCCGCCGTCGAGAACGACTCCCGCACCCAGGACGGCCGCCGGATCACCCCGAACACGATCTACAACGGCGACAACAAACGCCCCGTCGTCGGCGGCCGGATCCGCTTCGCCCCCGAGAACGAGGGCCAGGTCTCGTACGGGAACATCACCGTCAACACCGCCACCGACCTCTCCGTCAACGCCGTGTACGCGCAGATGGCCGTCGACGTCGGCACCGGCAAGGTCAAGCAGACCGCCATCGACCTCGGCATCCCCGAGAACACCCCGAACTTCGTACCCGGCCCGGCCATGGCCCTCGGCACCCTCCAGGCCAGCGTCGTGGACATGGCCCAGGCCTACGCCACCCTCGCCGACCACGGCCGCCGCACCCCCTTCACCTTCGTCGAGAAGATCACCAAGGGCGGCGACATCATCGGCCTGCCCCAGCGCACCCCCACCCAGGCCATCAACCGCGAGGCCGCCGACACCACCACATCCATGCTGGTCAGCGTCGTGGACAACGGCACCGGCACGGCCGCCCTCGCCGCCGGCCACCCCGCCGCCGGCAAAACCGGCACCGGCGAACTCGACCGCTCGGCCTGGTTCGCGGCCTACACCCCGGACCTGGTCACCGTCGTCTCGATGATGGGCCAGGACCCCGACACGGGAACCCTGGAATCCCTCTACGGCGCCCTCGGCGAGGCCCGCATCGGCGGCGGCGGATACCCGGCCCGCATCTGGGCCGCGTACACGAAGACCGCCCTGGAGGGCACCGACCCCGTCGACTTCGACCTGGAACTCCAGCCCGGCGCCGCGCAGCCCCCGCCACCGCCCAGCCCGGAGTCCGAACCGCCCGAGGAGACCCCCGGCGAACCCTCACCCAGCACCCCGGTACGCCCGACCCGGCCCACCCCCTCGAACGGGACGGGCGGCCGCAACCAGGGCGGACAGAACAACGGCGGCCAGAACCAGGGCGGCCAGGACAACGGCGGCCGGACGAACGGGGGCCAGGACAACGGCGGTCAGGACAGCGGCGGTCAGGACAGCGGCGGCACCACCCAGGGCGGCGACCAGGGCGGCACCACCCAGGGCACGCAGGGCAGCGCCGAGGGAGCCGCCCAAGGAATCGACGGCGACCCGGCGGATGGCCTGCGACCGCCGTCGGCGTTCCTCGAATAGCAGGGAGCGCGGTCAGTGACCGGAGGTCGCCTTCAGCCCCACCACGGCGACCAGCAGCAGACAGATGAAGAAGATCCGGGCGGCGGTGACGGGCTCACCCAGCACCGCCATACCGAGCACCGCCGCACCGGCGGCGCCGATGCCCACCCACACCCCGTACGCCGTGCCGATGGGCAGGGTCTTCGCGGCGTAGGACAGCAGCACCATGCTCGCGACGATCCCGGCACCCGTGAACACACTGGGCCACAGCCGGGTGAAGCCGTCGGTGAACTTCATGCCGATCGACCAGCCGACCTCGAGCAGACCGGCGACGAGAAGAAGAACCCATGCCATGACGGCACCTCCGAGACATCGAGCGATACGGGGTGCGTCGTCTTGTCGTACCCGGTACGGCGCGTCTCGTCGGGTTCTCCTCCACCGTAGCAAAGGGCGGCGAAAAGGGCCGGTGACCTCGGCCACCAGCCCTTTTCCCACGTCTTCGTCAGAGGTACAGCCCGGTGGAGTCCTCCGACCCCTCCAGCCGCTCCGCGGCCACGGCGTGCAGGTCCCGCTCGCGCATCAGCACGTAGGTCGCGCCCCGCACCTCGACCTCGGCACGGTCCTCGGGGTCGTACAGCACCCGGTCACCGGGCTCGACCGTCCGTACGTTCTGCCCGACCGCGACCACCTCGGCCCAGGCCAGCCGCTTTCCCACCGCGGCCGTCGCGGGGATCAGGATGCCGCCGCCCGAGCGGCGCTCGCCCTCCGGCAGATCGGACTTCACGAGCACGCGGTCGTGCAGCATGCGGATGGGCAGCTTGTCGTGGGTGGTGTTCTCTCTCACGCCCCGAACCTACCCGTCCGTACCCGCCCCGTACCGCTCAGGGTCATCCGCGCCTGCGGCGCGCCGAGACCACGACCAGCCCGACCAGGCTCACCGCGACCAGGGCGATGGGCACGATCCGGTCGACGCGCGGAGTCCCGTCGTCGTGACGCAGGCTGTCCTTCAGGTCGGTCACGACCCGGTTCACCGTGGCGAAGGCCCGCCCGGCGGTGTTGTCGACGGTCGAGGCGACCCGTGCCTTCGCGTCCCCGATGATCGTCTTCGGGTGCATGCGCACGCCGATCTCGTCGAGGGTCTCGGCGAGCTGCTCGCGGCGGCGAACGATGTCCGCCTCGATCTGTGCGGGGGTCCTGGCTTCCCGGGTCCTGGCTTCCGACACCGCGCTGCCTCCGTCGTCGTCGTGGTCCTGTGGGGCGTAGTCCGCCATGAACAGTCTGTCAGCTTAGTCTCATGCCATACCGATCCCCTCCCGAGGAGCAGTCAAGATGAGCGAGCGACTCCAGCCGGGCGACACCGCCCCCGCCTTCACCCTGCCCGACGCGGACGGCAACGAGGTCTCGCTCGCCGACCACAAGGGCCGCAAGGTGATCGTCTACTTCTACCCGTCCGCGCTGACGCCGGGCTGCACGAAGCAGGCCTGCGATTTCACGGACAACCTGTCCTTCCTGACGGGACACGGCTACGACGTCATCGGCGTGTCCCCGGACAAGCCGGAGAAGCTGGCGAAGTTCCGCGAGAAGGAGGACCTGAAGGTCACCCTGGTCAGCGACCCGGAGAAGGAGACGCTGACGGCGTACGGCGCGTACGGCGAGAAGAAGCTGTACGGCAAGACGGTCACCGGGGTCATCCGCTCCACGGTGGTCGTCGACGAGGAGGGCAAGGTCGAGCACGCCTTCTACAACGTCAAGGCCACGGGTCACGTAGCCAAGATCATCAAGGACCTGGGCCTCTGATCCTCGCCCCACCCCACAGAACTGGCCCGCACCCCCGGTGCGGGCCGTTCCGTTTATCGGACGAAAAACCCCGTGCCCGTCCGCCTTCCGAGCCCGTTACTCCGTACGAGGGCCGCACGCATGGCCGGACATCACGGAGGGGGGCGGGCATGCCGATCAGCCCGTACACGAAGGAACGCCTGGCGGAAGCCGCCGAAGGGGCGCGGACGCTGACGGAGGCACTGCGCAAGCTGGGAGTGGATCCGAACGGCCCGTCGCGTAGGTACCTGCACGACCGCATGCCAAAGCTGGGCGTGGACGTCTCGCACTTCGAGCGGGACGGGGCGAGGTGGACGCGGGAAGTACTGGCGGAGGCCGTGGCCGCGTCGACGAACATGTGCGAAGTACTCAGGCGCCTGGGACTCGACGTGGTGGGCGGCCACCACACCCACATCAGCCGCAGGGTCAAGGCGTTCGGGATGAACACCTCCCATTTCGTATTGCCCTCGTCGGCGGGGCGCCCAAAGGTCCGGCGGACCCCGGAAACGGTGTTGGTCAGGCAGGAAGGCCCGCAGGCCCGCCGTGCGCAGAGCGCGCACCTCAAGCAGGCCCTCGCGGCCATCGGAATTCCCGAAGCGTGCCGACTGTGCGGCGTCGAAGCCGTCTGGCAGGGACAGCCGATGACGCTGGAGGTCGACCACATGGACGGCGACTGGAGCAACGACCAGCGCGAGAACCTCCGGCTCCTGTGCCCCAACTGCCATGCGGTCACCAGCACGTGGTGCCGCGGTGGAAGACCCGTCCGATCTGGCACATCCCGTAGCTAGTGCCCACCGTATCCAGCCGCCACCAAGTACAGTGGTCTTGGTTTGCGCCCGTACGCCAACGGTGAGCGGCGATCTTTAGGTGGTCGTGTCTGTCGGTTCGAATCCGATCGGGCGTACCAACACAAAAGGCCTGCCCTCCCGGACTCCGGGAGGGCAGGCCTTCGGCATTTCGGTACGCCGGAGGTGTCCCAGCGGACCCGGGGCTCAGCCCAGGAGGGCTCGGACGAAGGGGATCAGGGCGCGGAAGGCCTGGCCTCGGTGGGAGATGGCGTTCTTCTCCGCCGCCGTCAGTTCCGCGCACGTGCGGGTGTCGCCCTGCGGCTGGAGGATCGGGTCGTAGCCGAAGCCGCCCGTGCCGGACGGGGTGTGGCGCAGGGTGCCCAGGAGCCGGCCCTCGACGACGCGTTCGGTGCCGTCCGGGAGGGCCAGGGCCGCCGCGCACGCGAAGTGGGCCCCGCGGTTCTCGTCGGCGATGTCGCCGAGCTGGGCCAGCAGCAGGTCCAGGTTGGCCTTGTCGTCGCCGTGGGAGCCGGCCCAGCGGGCCGAGAAGATGCCGGGGGCGCCGTGCAGGACGTCCACGCAGAGGCCGGAGTCGTCGGCGACCGCCGGGAGGCCGGTGGCGCGGGCCAGTGCGTGGGCCTTGAGGAGGGCGTTCTCGGCGAAGGTGACGCCGGTCTCCTTGACGTCCGGGATCTCCGGGTAGGCGTCCGCGCCGACCAGCTCGTGCGGCAGGCCGGCGTCGGACAGGATCGCGTGGAGTTCGGAGACTTTGCCCGCGTTGCGGGTGGCCAGGATGAGGCGGCTGGGCGTCGAGGTCATGCCCCCATTATCCCGGGGTGCAGACCTTCGAGAGCTCGCTGGCCGCGTCCGCGACCGGCTGGATGTCCGGGGCGGTGTTGCCGCTCTCGATCGAGGTGCGGACGTTCTTGACGGCCGTGTTCATCGAGTCGATGGCCTTGCCGAGGTCGGCGTTCTCCGTCTGGTCGCCGATCTTCTTGAGGTTCGACTCGATCTGGTCGAGCGCGTTCTGGGCGTCCTGGGGGCTGTTGCCCGCCTGGGAGACGGCCTGCTGGAGGTCGTTGGCGCCGTCCGTGATGGCCACGGCCGTGTTCGCGCAGTCCATCGCGGTGGAGATCGCGTCGCACGCGGACAGGGCCGGAACGGTGAGTACGGCGGCCACGGCTATGGCCGCGATGCGGAGCTTCATGCGGTTCTCCCCCTGAGGGCTTGGGTAACGAGGACTTCGACGGACGGTGCGAGGACGGGCGCACGGCTTCGAGACCGTGCGCCCGTATCTTCCTGGACGCCGGGCCGGGCCCGGCGGTTGCCGCCGCTAAAGTTCGAGCGCGCCCAGCTGGATGGCTTCCAGGTCCGCGCAGCCTCCGGCGGCGAGGTCGAGGAGGGCGTTCAGTTCCTTGCGGTCGAAGGGCTCGCCCTCGGCGGTGCCCTGGACCTCGACGAAGCGGCCGTCGCCGGTGCAGACCACGTTCATGTCGGTCTCGGCGCGCACGTCCTCCTCGTAGCAGAGGTCGAGGAGCGGGACGCCGTCGACGATGCCGACGCTGACGGCGCCGACGGTGCCGGTGAGCGGCTTGCGGCCGGCCTTGATCAGCTTCTTCTTCTGGCCCCAGGCGACGGCGTCGGCGAGCGCGACGTAGGCGCCGGTGATGGCGGCGGTGCGGGTGCCGCCGTCGGCCTGGAGGACGTCGCAGTCCAGGACGATGGTGTTCTCGCCGAGGGCCTTGTAGTCGATGACGGCGCGCAGGGAGCGGCCGATCAGGCGGGAGATCTCGTGCGTGCGGCCGCCGATCTTGCCGCGTACGGATTCGCGGTCGCCGCGGGTGTTGGTGGAGCGCGGCAGCATCGAGTACTCGGAGGTGACCCAGCCTTCGCCGCTGCCCTTGCGCCAGCGCGGGACGCCTTCGGTGAAGGAGGCGGTGCAGAAGACCTTGGTGTCTCCGAAGGAGATGAGGACGGAGCCCTCGGCGTGCTTGCTCCATCCGCGTTCGATGGTGACCGGGCGGAGCTGTTCGGGCGTGCGGCCGTCGATGCGAGACATGGCTGCGAGCCTAGTCGCTGCGGGCCCGGGCCCGTGTCGCTGTGCGAAGACCCCGTCCGGGGCTTCCGGGACGGGGTCGGCTGGGACCTGGCTAGCGGGTCCGGATCACATCATGTCTTCGATGTCGGCGGCGATCGGGTCGGCGTCGGTGCCGATGACGACCTGGATCGCGGTGCCCATCTTGACGACGCCGTGGGCGCCGGCGGCCTTCAGGGCGGCCTCGTCGACCAGGCCCGGGTCCTTGACCTCGGTGCGCAGGCGGGTGATGCAGCCCTCGACCTCTTCGATGTTGTCGATACCGCCGAGCCCGGCGACGATCTTCTCAGCCTTGGTGGCCATGTGTGTCTCCCTGAGTGTTTCGAAGAACGAGTCTCGGCGGCCGGCGCATGGCTACCCACCCTGCACGGTCCGCTTCGTCACGGTAACGCACGGTTGGCCCATCTACGCGGGCGCATGACCGACCCCTGCCGAATGATGACGATCAGCAGCAACCTGCCCACAACTGGTCTACACCAGTGTGCCGTACGCGTTGCCGCAGCCAAAAACGGGCCGGTCAGGGAGGACGCCGATGAGCGCGAAGAGCGCCACCGCAGTGCCGCAACCGAATTGGCGGCACAGCGCGTTCCAGGGATTGCAGAAGATGGGCCGGAGCCTGCAGCTCCCGATCGCCGTACTGCCCGCGGCGGGCATCCTGTTGCGGCTGGGGCAGCCGGACGTCTTCGGCGCGGACGGCCTGCAGTGGACGGACGTCGCCAAGGTGATGGCGGGTGCGGGCGGGGCACTGCTCGATCCCGACCTCGGTCTCCCCCTCCTCTTCTGCATCGGTGTCGCCATCGGTATGGCGAAGAAGGCGGACGGTTCGACCGCACTCGCGGCCACGGCGGGCTTCCTTGTCTACCGAGGGGTGCTGCACTCGTTCCAGAAGGCCTGCCCGGTGGGGACCAAGGACATCGGGGGCGGCTGCCTGGGGCCGAACGACACCTTCGTGGCGTACACGTACCAGAATCCGGGGGTCTTCGGCGGCATCGTCATGGGGCTGCTGACGGCCTATTTCTGGCAGCGCTACCACCGGGTGAAGCTGGTGGACTGGCTCGGCTTCTTCAACGGCCGGCGGCTGGTCCCCATCATCATGTCCTTCGTCGCGATCGCCTTCGCCGCGCTGTGCCTGTGGGTCTGGCCGCCGGTCGGGGACGCGCTGGAGAGTTTCTCCGACTGGTTGCGCGGGCTGGGCGCCTGGGGTGCGGGCATCTTCGGTGTCGCGAACCGCGCGCTGCTGGTGATCGGCCTGCACCAGTTCCTGAACGTGCCGATGTGGTTCCAGTTCGGGTCGTACACGGCGGCGGACGGGAAGACGTATCACGGCGACATCAACATGTTCCTGCACGGCGATCCGAACGCGGGCCTGTTCCTGTCGGGTTTCTTCCCGATCATGATGTTCGCGCTGCCGGCGGCGGCGCTGGCGATCACGCACTGTGCGAAGCCGCAGCGGCGCAAGGAGGTCGGCGGCCTGATGCTGTCGGTGGCCTTGACCTCGTTCGTCACCGGGATCACGGAGCCGTTGGAATACTCCTTCCTCTTCGTCGCGCCTGTGCTGTACGCGGTGCACGCGGTGCTGACGGGCGTGTCGATGGCGGTGACGTGGGGGTTGGGCGTGCACGACGGTTTCAGCTTCTCGGCAGGCCTGATCGACTACATCATCAACTGGAATCTGGCGACGAAACCCTGGCTGATCGTTCCGATCGGTCTGTGCTTCGCGCTCGTCTACTACGTGGTGTTCCGGTTCGCGATCACGAAGTTCGACCTCGCGACGCCGGGGCGGGAGTCGGACGAGGAGATCGCGGCGATGGAGTCGGAGACGACCAAGGCCTGACGGCCCCCGGCAGGGTTACCGCACGGTCCGTCAAGGGCCCCCGGATCACGATCCGGGGGCCCTTCGACATACGCCCGGGAGTGTGATCCAGGCCACAGGAAATCGAAGGTTCCTTATCTATCCCTCACCGTGTTACAACTGGTCTACACCACAATTGGTGTAGACCACGAGGGCCTGTCTGAGCCCGCGTACCCCCGTATCCGAGACGTCGCCGTCCCCCGTTTCCCTCTGGCGTCGCCTTGCCCACTGGAGGAAGTTGTGTCCACGGCTACCGCCCCCTCGGCGGAAAAGAAGAAGGGCGCTGGCGTGATGGCTGTCATGCAGCGCATCGGCCGGAGCCTCATGCTCCCCGTTGCCGTGCTGCCCGCCGGCGCGCTCCTGCTCCGCCTGGGCGCGGGTGACATGCTCGGCGACGCGGACGTCTTCCCCACCTTCGTCCTGAAGATCGCCGGCTACATGGCCGCCGGCGGTGGCGCGATCCTCGACAACATGGCGCTGCTGTTCGCCGTCGGCATCGCGATCGGCTTCGCCAAGAAGTCGGACGGCTCCACCGCCCTCGCCGCCGTCACCGGTTACCTGGTCTTCCAGAAGGTCCTCGCCACCTTCACCGACAGCAACCTGCCGAAGGTCGAGAAGGTCGTCGACCACAAGGTCGCCCTCGTCGACGCCACGGTCAACGCCGGTGTGCTCGGCGGTGTCGTGATGGGCATCATCACCGCCCTGCTCTACCAGAAGTTCTACCGGACCAAGCTGCCGGACTGGGCGGGCTTCTTCGGCGGCCGCCGCCTCGTCCCGATCCTCTCCGCCCTGGCGGGTCTGGTCGCCGGTGTCGTCTTCGGTCTCATCTGGCCGGTCCTCGGCACGGGTCTGCACAACTTCGGTGAGTGGCTGACCGGTTCCGGCGCGGTCGGCGCGGGCATCTTCGGTGTCGCCAACCGTGCGCTCATCCCGATCGGCATGCACCACCTGCTGAACTCCTTCCCGTGGTTCCAGGCCGGCTCCTACGACACCGCGAACGGCGCCGTCCACGGTGACATCGGCCGCTTCCTCGCCGGTGACCCGACCGCCGGACAGTTCATGACCGGCTTCTTCCCGATCATGATGTTCGCCCTCCCGGCGGCCTGCCTCGCGATCGTCCACTGCGCGCGCCCCGAGCGCCGCAAGGTCGTCGGCGGCATGATGCTCTCCCTCGCGCTCACCTCCTTCGTCACCGGTGTGACCGAGCCGATCGAGTTCACCTTCATGTTCATCGCGCCGGTGCTGTACGCCATCCACGCGGTGCTGACCGGTGTCTCCATGGCTCTGACCTGGGCGCTGGGGATGCGCGACGGCTTCGGCTTCTCGGCCGGCCTCGTCGACTTCCTGCTGAACCTGGGCATCGCGGAGAAGCCGTGGATGCTGGCGCTGGTCGGCCTCTGCTTCGCGGCGGTCTACTACGTGGTGTTCCGCTTCGCGATCATCAAGTTCAACCTGCCCACCCCGGGCCGCGAGTCCGACGAGGAGCTCGCCGAGCTGGTGAAGGCCGAGGCCAAGTAGGCGCGCACGCCTTCACGTCGAAGCCCCTGCTCTCCCGGATGGGAGGGCGGGGGCTTCTCGTTGCCGCCGGCCGGTCGGGGCCGGGCTCAGACCTCGTAGACCGCGCCCGCGTACGCCAGGTCGACCGGGCCGCCGTAGACCGCGCGGGCGTCGGCGATGTTCTGCTCGGGGTCGGTCCACGGCGGGATGTGCGTGAGGACCAGCCTGCCCACGCCGCCGCCCGCCGCGTACTCGCCCGCCTGGCGGCCGTTCAGGTGCAGGCCGGGGATGTCCTCCTTGCCGTGCGTGAAGGAGGACTCGCACAGGAAGAGGTCGCTGCCGTCGGCGAGCAGGCCCAGCTCGGGGCAGGTTCCGGTGTCACCGGAGTAGGTGAGCGAGCGGCCGTCGTGCTCGATGCGGATGCCGTACGCCTCGACCGGGTGGGAGACGCGCTCGGTACGGATCTGGAGCGGGCCGATCTCGAAGGTCCCGGACTTCAGCGTGCGGAAGTCGAAGACCTCGCTCATCGAGCGCTCGTCGGGGACGTCGTCGTAGGCGGTGGTCAGGCGGCGCTCGGTGCCCTCGGGCCCGTAGACGGGGATGGTGCCGCAGCGGCCGCCCTCGTGCCGGTAGTAGCGGGCCACGAAGTACGCGCACATGTCGATGCAGTGGTCGGCGTGCAGGTGGCTCAGGAAGATCGCGTCGAGGTCGTAGAGACCGATGTGGCGCTGGAGCTCACCGAGGGCGCCGTTGCCCATGTCGAGGAGCAGCCGGAAACCGCCGGCCTCGACGAGGTAGCTCGAACAGGCCGATTCCGCGGACGGGAACGACCCCGAGCAGCCGACGACGGTGAGCTTCATGGAGCGTGAACCTCCGAGGACGGTCCGTGGACGGAATGCGGGCCGTGCGTGGGTCGAGCGTAAGGCGCGAAACGTCCGGTCGCTCCTCCGCGGCAGGCCGTTGTGGGGGGAATCACCTGCGCTGTCACCCGGGGGAGCGACGGTGGGCACGGACGTTGCCATGCCGGGGCGTTCCCGCACGGCTACGGTCGAAACATGGACACGTCCTGGTGGCCCGCGGTGGTCGCGGTGGTGGCCGTGGCGCTCCTGGTGCTCTTCGCCGGGGGCCGGGCCGGGCTGCCCCGCCGGGCTCCGCCGGCGCACGGAGCCGGGCCGCCGCCGCATCCGAGGGCCGGCGAGCTGTGGTGCCTGGTGGACGGCCGTACGTGCCTGGTCCTCGCGGTGGGATCGGTACGGGGCCACCGGGCGCGGGTCGCGTGGATCACCGGGAAGTACGACGACCGGCGGGCCGGGGTGATCCCGCTGCCCCCGGGGACGGTGGGGGCGCAGGGCCGGGCGGGCTTCCTGGAGGCGGACCGGCCGGAGGAGGTGTCGCTGTGGGAGTTCCGGACCCGGCTGGGGATGCTGGACCCCACGGTGTGGGACGAGGTCAAGGGTCTGGGAGGCGCACGGTGACGCGGGAGCCGGTGATCCGCGTGCGGCGGGTGTACGACCCGCCGGAGCCGGCGGCGGACGGGGTGCGGGTGCTGGTGGACCGGCTCTGGCCGCGCGGCCTGACCCGGCCTCCAGCCACGCGGCGATCCTGGCGGAGCGGCTCTCCGGCTAGCGGGGCTGGCGGTGCGGTGCCGCTGCGCGGCGCTGGTCCCCGCCCCGCCCTTTCGCCGTTTCCCGGGCTCTGCCCGGACCCGGTCCTCAAACGCCGGACGGCTGGAAGATGCAGCCTCGCCGGCGTTTGAGGCGCGGGCGTGCGAGCGTGCGGGGGTGCGGGGCAGCGCCCCGCAACGGCCCGCAGGGGCTACGCCCAGAGTTGGCCCTGGAGGACCTCGATGGCTTCCTCCGTCGTCGCGGCGGTGTAGACGCCCGTCGACAGGTACTTCCAGCCGCCGTCGGCCACGACGAAGACGATGTCCGCCGATTCGCCCGCGGCCACCGCCTTGCGGCCGACGCCGATCGCCGCGTGCAGGGCCGCTCCCGTGGAGACGCCCGCGAAGATCCCCTCCTGCTGGAGGAGGTCCCGCGTGCGGGTCACCGCGTCCGCCGAGCCCACCGAGAAGCGGGTGGTGAGGACGGAGGCGTCGTAGAGCTCCGGGACGAAGCCCTCGTCCAGGTTGCGCAGCCCGTAGACCAGGTCGTCGTAGCGCGGCTCGGCCGCGACGATCTTGATGCCGGCCACGTGTTCGCGCAGGTAGCGGCCGACGCCCATGAGGGTGCCGGTCGTGCCCAGGCCCGCGACGAAGTGGGTGATCGAGGGGAGGTCCGCGAGGATCTCCGGGCCGGTGGTGGCGTAGTGCGCGCCCGCGTTGTCCGGGTTGCCGTACTGGTAGAGCATCACCCAGTCGGGGTGCTCCGCGGCCAGTTCCTTGGCGACGCGGACCGCTGTGTTCGAGCCGCCGGCGGCCGGCGACGAGATGATCTCGGCTCCCCACATGGCCAGCAGGTCACGCCGCTCCTGGCTGGTGTTCTCCGGCATCACGCACACGATGCGGTAGCCCTTGAGCCTGGCCGCCATCGCCAGCGAGATGCCGGTGTTGCCCGAGGTGGGCTCCAGGATGGTGCAGCCGGGGTACAGCCGGCCGGCCTTCTCGGCCTGCTCGACCATGTGGAGCGCGGGGCGGTCCTTGATCGAGCCGGTCGGGTTGCGGTCCTCCAGCTTCGCCCAGATGCGGACGTCGTCCGAGGGCGACAGCCGGGGCAGCCGGACCAGCGGCGTATTGCCGACCGCGGCCAGCGGGGAGTCGTAGCGCATTACTTCGATCCGCCGGCCACGGCCGGGAGGATGGTGATGCTGTCGCCGTCCTTGAGGGCGGTGGAGATGCCGTCGAGGAAGCGGACGTCCTCGTCGTTGAGGTAGACGTTGACGAAGCGGCGCAGCTGGCCGCCGTCGACAATGCGCTCCTCAATGCCCTTGTGACGGGTTTCCAGGTCCGCGAAGAGGTCGGCGAGGGTCGCGCCCTCACCGGAGACGGCCTTCTCGCCTTCGGTGTAGGTGCGGAGGATGGTGGGGATGCGGACCTCGATGGCCATGGCTGTCTCCAGTCGTCTGGGAGTGCGTGAGAAGCGTGAGAAAGGTGCGGCGCGCGGTTCGTAGGCCCTCCGCGCGGAAGGGTTCTGTTTCAGAGCGCAGGACAGATGGCGCTGGCGAGGCGGCACAGGTCGACGTGCAGCCGCGCCACGAGCAGCAGCCTGCCGGGCGTCTCGATGCTCACGTCGTGGGAAACCATGCGGTCATGTTAACGATTCCCGGTCCCCGGTTTGGAGTGTGATCCCGCATTGTGGACGCCCGCCGCTCACATGATGGTCAGTAGGCTTCGACGACCCGTACTTCTTCCTCGGTGATCACTCCGTCGACGATCCGGTACGAGCGGAACTGGAACTCGCCGAGGCCGTCCTTGTCCGCCGTCGAGACGAGCACGTAGTGCGCTCCGGGCTCGTTCGCGTACGTGACGTCCGTGCGCGAGGGGTAGGCCTCGGTGGCGGTGTGCGAGTGGTAGATGATCACCGGCTCCTCGTCGCGGTCGTCCAGATCGCGGTAGAGCCCCAGCAGATCCTTCGAGTCGAACTCGTAGAACGTGGGCGAGCGGGCCGCGTTGAGCATCGGGACGAACCGCTCGGGGCGGCCGGTGCCCGCCGGCCCGGCCACGACGCCGCACGCCTCGTCGGGGTGGTCCTGGCGGGCGTGCTCCACGATCTGGTCGTACAGGGCCTGGGTGAGGGTCAGCATGAGCGACAGGATAAGCAGACGGGCCCTTCCGTACCGAGGAGTGGTACGGAAGGGCCCGCATGGTGGACACAAGGTCCGTGGGAGCTCGGTTCCCGGCCGTGACAGGCGGCCGGGACCCGGGTGCGGCAGGAGCTACGAGGCCTTGCTGAAGGCCGCGCCGCGCGGGTCGCGGGACTTCATGACCAGGTACGAGACGCCCAGGATCAGGCCCCACAGCGGGGCGCAGTACAGCGAGACGCGGGAGTCCTTGTCGGCGCCCATCATCACGATGACCATGCCGATGAAGAGCAGCGCGAACCAGCTCGTGTAAGGGGCGCCGGGGGCGCGGAACGCGGACTGCGGCAGCTCGCCGCGGTCGGCCTTGGCCCGGTAGCGGATCTGGCAGACCAGGATCATGATCCAGGCCCACATGCCGGAGATGGTGGCGAAGGAGACGACGTAGTCGAAGGCCTTGCCCGGGGCGACGTAGTTGATCCAGACGCCCACCAGCATCAGCGCGGCGGAGAAGGTGGTGCCGATGAGCGGGGTGCCGCTCTTGGTGAGCTTGGCGAAGAACTTCGGGCCCTGGCCGTTGAGCGCGAGGTCGCGCAGCATGCGGCCGGTGGAGTACATGCCCGAGTTGCAGGAGGACAGGGCGGCGGTCAGCACCACGAAGTTGACGATCGCGGCGCCGATGCCGAGGCCCATGCGCTCGAAGGCGGCGACGAAGGGCGAGACGCCGGGCTGGAAGTGCGTCCACGGGACGACCGACAGGATCATGATCAGCGCGCCGACGTAGAAGACGGCGATGCGCCACGGCACGGTGTTGATGGCCTTGGGCAGGGTCTTCTCGGGGTCCTTGGACTCGCCGGCGGTGACACCGACCAGCTCGACCGCCAGGAAGGCGAACATCACGATCTGCAGGGTCATCAGCGTGCCGCCGATGCCCTTGGGGAAGAAGCCGCCGTCGTTCCACAGGTTGGAGACGGTGGCGGTGTCGCCCGCGTCGGAGAAGCCGATGGTGAGGATGCCGGCGCAGATCAGGATCATGCCGACGATGGCGGTGACCTTGACCATGGAGAACCAGAACTCCAGCTCACCGAAGAGCTTCACGGAGATCAGGTTGGCGGCGTAGAGGATGACCGTGAAGATCAGCGCGTAGGCCCATTGCGGGAAGCTGTCGTGGGTCCAGTACGACATGTACTGGGCGGCCGCGGTGACCTCGGTGATGCCGGTGACCACCCAGAACAGCCAGTAGGTCCAGCCGGTGACGTATCCCCAGAACGGGCCCAGGAACTCGCGGGCGTAGTCCGAGAAGGAACCGGCGACGGGGCGGTACATGAGCAGCTCGCCCAGGGCCCGCATGATGAAGAAGATGACCAGGCCCGCGATGGCGTAGGCCAGGATCAGGCTGGGTCCGGCCTTGGAGATGGCCTTGCCCGCTCCCAGGAACAGGCCGGTGCCGATGGCCCCGCCGATCGCGATCATCTGGATCTGGCGGGCGCCGAGCGTGCGGTGGTAACCCTCGCCGCCTTCGCCCGAACCGCCCTCGCCGGGCGTCTTGTCGTGCTGCTCGACCTGCACAGAGGTCATGTCTGGTGCGCCTTTCTCCACGCCGGTCCGCGCCTTCATCGGCTGCGGATCGGGTCCTCGATCCCCCCGGATACGGATGGAGTTGCACGCCGGCGATCAGCCGGTCCAAGCGGGCCGGGGGACATGGGTGGCGTCCCGTCGGCGATCGTGAAGATTTATCACGGGCTTACGGCTGCCCGAGGGGGAGAAATGTGGCGCAGGGCATCAAAAATTCACCCTAAAGACGCAGAAATGGATCAGATCACCGCATGGCGGTGATCTGATCGTTATCCGGATTTGAGCGTCCGCTGAGCGAACACTGTTCCCTCTTGAGGGTTCTCAGAGGGTTTCGATCAAGGTCTCCTGGAGACCGCCGAGCCAGAGGTACGCCATCACCATCGGCTTGCGCGGATCCTCGTCCGGCAGCCGGAACAGCATCGCGCTCTCGTCGTCCTCGGTGATGTCGAGGCGGGCCGCGATGGTCAGCCGCAGATCGTTGAGCGCGCCGAGCCAGCGCAGCGGCAGCTCACCGGACAGCTCCAGCACCGCCGCCGCGTCGCCGGCCGGGGCGAGGCCGTCCAGGGTGCGTACGACGGCCAGCGCGTCCTCGCGCTTGCGGGCGCGCAGGTCGTTCTCGGTGAAGCGGCGGAACTCCGCCGAGCGGGCCGTGAGCTCCTCGGGGTCCACCCCCTTGTCGCCGGCTCCGTCCGGGGCCCCGTAGGCGTCGGGGAAGAGCCGGGCCAGCGCCGGGTCGGACGGGGGCTCGGAGGGGCCCTCGGCGAACAGCGCGGCGAGCGGGTCGGCGTCCTCGGCGGGCTCCGGCTCGCCGGGGCCGATCAACTCCAGCAACTGGACGGCCAGGGAGCGCAGGATGGAGATCTCGATCTCGTCGAGCGCGATGGCGGCGCCGCCGCCCTTCATGGACTCGAAGGTGCCGCCCATCAGTTGCGGTCCTGGGAGAGGGTCGCCCACAGGCCGTAGCCGTGCATGGCCTGCACGTCGCGCTCCATTTCCTCGCGGGTGCCGCTGGACACGACCGCCCGCCCCTTGTGATGGACGTCCATCATCAGCTTGTGCGCCACGTCCTTGGAATAGCCGAAGTACGCCTGGAACACGTACGCCACGTAGCTCATGAGGTTGACCGGGTCGTTGTGCACCAGGGTCACCCAGGGGACGTCGGGTTCGGGGACCGCAAAGGTCTCTTCGGCGGATTCGGTGCGTTCGATCTCAACAGGAGCAACACTCACTCGTCCCATGCTGCCACCTCGACTGCGCCACTGCCCAAACAGGGGCCGGACGACCCCCGCAACCAACCGCTCCCGCGCCCCGGGACGGGCCCGCTTCCTCATCGGCACGCACATCTCGTCACTTTGACGAAATGTGCGCTAGCATCCCAGCCATGAACCCTGCGGACCTGGGCCTGCCGGTGGACGTGCCGTCGACAGCGCTCTTCACGGACCATTACGAGCTCACGATGTTGCAGGCCGCCCTGGCCAACGGCACCGCCGACCGACGTTCGGTCTTCGAGGTGTTCACCCGGCGGCTGCCCGAGGGGCGCCGCTACGGGGTGGTCGCCGGAACCGGGCGGGTGCTCGACGCGGTGGAGAACTTCCGCTTCGACGGCGCCGTGCTGGAGTTCCTGCGCGAGCGGGCCGTCGTCGACATGCGGACCCTCGACTGGCTGGCCTCGTACCGCTTCTCCGGCGACATCTGGGGCTACCCGGAGGGGGAGGTCTACTTCCCCGGTTCCCCCGTCCTGCGGGTGGAGGGCAGCTTCGCCGAGTGCGTGCTGCTGGAGACCGTGATCCTGTCGATCCTCAACCACGACTCGGCGATCGCCGCGGCCGCCTCCCGGATGTCCTCGGCGGCGGGCGACCGCCCGCTGATCGAGATGGGCGCGCGGCGCACCCACGAGCTGGCGGCCGTCGCCGCGTCGCGGGCCGCGTACGTGGGCGGCTTCACCTCGACCTCGGACCTGGCGGCCGGATTCCGCTACGGGATCCCGACCGTCGGCACGAGCGCCCACGCCTTCACCCTGGTCCACGACAGCGAGCGGGACGCCTTCACCGCGCAGGTGGCCTCGCTGGGCCGGGGCACCACCCTGCTGGTGGACACGTACGACGTGGCGGAGGCGGTCCGCACCGCGGTGGAGATCGCAGGACCGGAGCTGGGTGCGGTCCGCATCGACTCCGGCGACCTGCTGCTGGTGGCCCACCGGGTGCGGCAGCAGCTCGACGAGCTGGGCGCGACCTCGACGAAGATCGTGGTCACCTCGGACCTCGACGAGTACGCCATCGCCTCGCTGGCGGCGGCCCCGGTGGACGCGTACGGGGTGGGCACCCAGCTGGTGACGGGCAGCGGGCACCCGACGTGCTCGATGGTCTACAAGCTGGTGGCGCGGGCCACCTCGGCGGACCCCAAGGCGGCGCCGGCGCCGGTGGCGAAGAAGTCCACGGGCGGCAAGACCTCGATCGGCGGCCGCAAGTGGGCCGCGCGGCGGCGGGACGCGGAGGGGGTCGCGGAGGCGGAGGTCATCGGCGTGGGTCCCGTGCCGGCGGCCCTGGCCGACGACCAGCTCCTGACCCAGCTGGTCAAGGCCGGCGAGGTGGTCGCCCGCGAGCCGCTGGAGGCCGCCCGGGACCGCCACCGCGCCGTCCTCGCGGGCCTGCCGCTGTCCGCGACGCAGCTCTCCCGCGGCGAGGCCGTGCTCCCGACGGAGTACGTCTAGCCCTGCGGGCCCGCCCGGCGGGGCTGAGATCAGTCCCACCGGCGATCGAGGCGCCAGTGCGGAGCGCCGTACGGGGTCCGGGGCAGGGCCCCGGTTTCGGGAAGGGGCGGGGTGGGGGAAGAGCCCCCCGCAGAACCCGCCGTAGAACCGCCGCAGCACCGCCGCAGCACACCATCGAGCCGAAGGGCACGCGAAATGCACCGCGCACTGATCGTCGTCGACGTACAGAACGACTTCTGCGAGGGCGGCAGCCTCGCGGTCACCGGCGGAGCGGACGTCGCCGCCGCCGTCACCGAGTACATCGGCCAGGCCACGCCCGCGTACCGGCACGTCGTCGCCACCCGCGACCACCACGTCGACCCCGGGTCGCACTTCGCGCACCCCCCGGCCGAGCCGGACTACGAGACCTCCTGGCCCGTCCACTGCGTCGCCGGGACCGAGGGTGTGGGCTTCCACCCGAACTTCGCCCCCGCCGTCGCCTCGGGAGCCGTCGCCGCCGTCTTCGACAAGGGCGCGTACGAGGCCGCGTACAGCGGTTTCGAGGGCGCCGACGAGAACGGCACCGCGCTCGGCCAGTGGCTGCGGGACCGGCAGGTCACCGAGGTGGACGTGGTCGGCATCGCCACCGACCACTGCGTGCGGGCCACCGCCCTCGACGCCGCCCGCGCCGGCTTCGCCGCGCGGGTCCTGCTGGACCTGACCGCCGCCGTGGCCCCGCACACGACCGCACGGGCCCTGGACGAGCTCCGTGCGGCCGGTGTGACCCTCGTCGGCGGCCAGGCGGCCCGGACCGCCCAGGACGCGCCCTAGGTACCCAGCAGGGCCCGGATGGGGTGCCAGAGCTCCTGCGCCCGGTCCGGTGCGCCGCGCCACAGCAGCCCGTCCGGGTGGTGCAGGACGGCCGTGATCTCGTCCGGCGTCGGCGGGTGCGCGTTGCCCCGCAGGTACACCGCCCGCATCCCGAGGTTCCGCAGCCTGGTCAGGGCGCGGGCCCGGTTCGCGGCGTGCACCAGCACGCGGACATTTCCGCCTTCTCCGGACGGCCTCGGCAGCATGAGCGCCACCACCACACTGCCGCCCGGCAATCTGACAAAACCTCCGCCTGGCATGGCTGTCATCTCCCCCGTCAATAAGAAACTCGTACCGGGCATCTAAACGCGATCGGCCGCCGCCCGCTAGAGGGCGACGGCCGATCATGCTTTGACCTGCGGTTTTACCGAATTACTTCGCGGCGGGACCGACCTCGACGGTCATGACTTCACCGTCGTAGGTCTCCTTCAGGATCTTGATCTTGGTGTTGGTGTCAGTGACCTTCACCGATCCGGTCGGGTTCTCGTCGTAGTAGTACTTGCCCTTGTGGTCGTCGAAGACCATGTTGGCGGGCTTCGGCTTCAGGAACAGCTCTTCGCCGTTCTTGTGCAGCGTGAAGGCATCCGTGGAGTACGCGCTGAAGGTGGCGTCGTACGGCTGGATCTTGTTGCGCAGCAGGGTGCCGTCCGCCCACTTCATGGGCTTGGCGTTGGCGTCGATCGGGAGGATCAGACCCTGGCCCGGGTGGACGCTGGTGTTGTTGTCCTTCTGGCTGGTGTCCCACTGCCAGATGAGCAGACCGTCCTGGTACGGGTAGTGCTCGACCCAGTCCGGCTTGGTGTTGCCGAAGCCGAAGTTGTACGGGCCCACCTTGAGGGTGGAGTCGTACGACACGTAACGGCGGTTCTCGGCCAGGTAGTACTGGGCGTACTCCTTGGTGAAGCCGCTGCCGATGCGCGAGAAGCCCTTGCCGGTCCAGCCGTTGTCGCCGTTCTCGGCGCCGTCGGTGAACAGTGCGGAGCCGTCCGCGGTGAGGGTGACGGCGTCGGCCGCGAAGCCCTTGCCGCCCGCGCCGCCGTCCGTCTGGTAGCGGAAGCGGAGGTCGACCTTCTTGCCCGCGTAGGCGTCGAGCGGGAAGGCCAGGTTCTTCCAGGCACCCGAGACACCGGTGAGCGACGGGCTGCCGGAGGCGTCGGCCGGGATGGCCGTGCCGTCGGCGGTGCCGGCCAGCGCGGTCCAGGTGGCGCCGCCGTCCGTGGACACCTCGGTGTAGAGGTAGTCGTAGTCGGCCTCGATGTCCCACCAGCCCTTGAGGGACAGGGCGGCGGACTTCTTGCCCGTCAGGTCGACGGAGCGGGTGAGGGTGTTCTTGAGGTCGTCACCCATGTTGCTCCACCACTGGGCGGAGCCCTCGGCCGGAGCGACGATGTCCGTCTGGACCTTCTTCTTGGGCAGCTCGACGACCAGCGCCTGCTTGTCCTTGGTGTTGAACGCCGACACACCCAGCTTGTGGGTGGACTTCGTCGCGGCCTTGGCCGTGTCGTAGTTCAGCCAGCCCAGCTGGAGCTTGTCCCAGGCGGTCATGTCGCCCGGGAGGTCGCCGATGGAGTCCTTGCCCTTGCCGAGCCAGGAACCGGCCGACATCAGGGACCAGAAGCCGACGCTGTTGTCGCCGCCACCGGAGGTGTCGTACAGGTCGGGCAGGCCGAGGTCGTGGCCGTACTCGTGCGCGAAGACGCCGAGGCCGCCGTTCTCGGGCTGCATCGTGTAGTCGCCGACCCAGAGGCCGGTGGCGCCGATCTGGGTGCCGCCGGCCTTGTTGTTGTCCGGGCCGGTCTTGCCCGCCGCGGTGCCATAGGCGTACCAGCGGTGCGCCCACAGTGCGTCGGAACCCTGCACGCCGCCGCCGGCCGACTCGTCCTCGCCCGCGTGAACGACCTGGAAGTGGTCGATGTAGCCGTCGGGCTCGTTGAAGTTGCCGTCGCCGTCGAAGTCGTAGCGGTCCCACTGGTCGTACTGGGCCAGCTGCGCCTTGATCTGCGCGTCGGTCTTGCCGGCCTTCTTCTGGGCCTCCGACCAAGCGGTGACGCCGTCCTTGACGGTGTCCCACACGTTGGAGCAGTTGCTCTGACCACAGAAGTTGGAGCCGTAACGGGCCTCGTTGTACGGGACCTTGACCCAGTCGGCGACCTCGCCCTCGACCGAGTAGCGGCCCGAGGAGGTCTTCTCGTAGTAGGTCTTCAGCGAGTCCTTGCCCTGACCCGTGGCGAAGTACAGGTCCTGGAAGTACTGACGGCTGAAGTCCTTGCGCCAGGCGGTGCTGTTGTCCTTCGCACGGTCCGGCTGGGCGATCGTGTTGTGCAGCGGACCGGGGGTACCGCCGTACTTCGGAACGGCCGGCTTGGGGCCGGGACCGTCCGGGTCGTGCATGGTCGTGCTGTCGACCTGGTCGCCGAACTCGACGAGGATCGTGAAGATCTTGTCGGTCTTCTCGCGGCCGAGCTCGACGTACTTCTTGTCGTCCAGCTTGACGACCTTGGAGGCGCCGCGCTGCTCGACGCCCTTCTTGCCCTGGAGCACCTGGTCCAGAGCGGCCTTGCGCTGCTGGGCCTGCTGCTCGCTGAACGGGCCCTTGAGGTCGTGCTCGACGACCTTGCCGGGCGCGGTCGGATCCTGCCCGTCAGCCACGGGCGCGGCCTGGACCTTGCCCCCGGCCTGAGCCGCGGTAACGGTGAAGAAGGTGGCGCTTGTCGCACAAGCAGCCATGGTCACGGTGACAGCGGCAGCGCGTATCGCACGCCGTCTGGCGGAATTGCTGGTCACTTGATGTCGTTCCCCTCCCGCGGCCGCAACGTTGGTCGGAACTTCTCCATAGGAGCGGGGGGTTCCGCGCGGCGCGCGTCTCAAGTGACGACATTTGACCGGAGGGAAGCAAGAAAAGACAGACCTTGACTTGACCCTTACAACTGCACTATGCGGTCAGGGAGTTCCGCTATCCGGACGTTCCACAGCCATACGGGGCGAACAGCCCTTCCCGACCCCTCCGGCGGTCCGTCCCGTCCCCCTTTCTCCCCCCTGCCGTCGCCCGGAAAATGATCCTGTGCGCCCCCTGTGCTCCGGCACCGTGTGTTAGGTCACGCTTACCGGCGGTCCGGCTCGGGCATCCCGTCGTAGAGCCACTCGACGCGCGAACTGGTCGAGCCGGCTCCCCCTCCCCTCCCGAGGACGGATATCGCCATGCCGCGACCGACTGCCGCACAGCTCGCATACGGGTCCGCCACGGTCGTCGTGTCGACGATCGCCATGCTGCTGCTCTCCCAGACGAGCACCGGGCTCGGCGTCGCGGTCATCTCCGCCGCCGCGCTCGCCCTGGGCCTGCTCGTCGCCCTCACCGTGCCCCACCCGCGGCGCCGCGGGCGCCACGCGGCCCGTACGGGCGCCCGCGGGGGCGCCGGCGCCCCCGCGGGCCGGGAGGGCGCGAGCGGCGCAGCCCGGGTGCCCGAACCCCGGACGGCCCCGGCCGAACACCCCGTACACCACTGATGGTTGACGCCGAACGCGGCGCGGGCGGCCTCCCCGGAGGGAGACCGCCCGCGTTGCGCTGCGTGGTACCCGGGACCTAACTGGTGGCCCGGACCACGACCGTCTTGGCCACCTTGTCGTGCAGGCCCTGCTTGTACGGCTTGTCGACCAGGATCGAGACGACCAGCGCGATCGGCCACAGGCAGGCGCAGCAGATCAGCGTCGGCAGCCAGAGCACGGCGGCCCGGGTCAGGGAGGCGTTGGAGTTCGGCACGCTGCCGTCGTTGAGCATCGCGACGCGCAGGCCCATGGCCTTCTTGCCGACCGTCTGGCCGTTCTTCTTGGTGAACCACCAGTCGTAGCCGACGTACGCGACGATCGAGATCAGGGTCATCACCAGGCCGCTGCCGCTGTAGGACTTGGTGACGACCTCGCTGATGTCCTCGCCCTGGTCCGTGTCGAACCGGTAGCGGTTCGTGCCGAAGGCCAGCTGGATGAGGGCCAGCGGGATGGCGATGATCAGGACGTCGATGATGCGCGCGAGGAGCCGCTTGCCGAAGTCCGCGAGCGGGGGCATCCCGGCGAGCGGATCGGGCATGCCGTAGCCGCCGCTCCCGCCGTACGGGTCCCCGCCGCCGTACGGGGGCGGTGGTGGCGGGTATCCCCCGCCACCACCCGGGCCTCCGGGTGGTGGCGGCGGCGCACCACCGCTTCCGGGGGGCGGCGAGCCGTACGGCGAACCGCCCGACGGAGGCGTCGGTTCCTGGGGCTTCTTGAGGAACGGGTCGTCCTCGGGCGGCTGGCCCGGCGGCGGCTGGTCGGTACTCATGGCCCGAGTCGAACCCGGCTTCGGCGGCACCGCAACGGGACCGCGTCCATTCGGGGGGAGGCGCGGCCGCGGGGGCGGCGTACCTCGCTCAGCGGGCCACGTACGTCCCGGCGGCCTTGTCGTGCCAGGCCTGGCGGCGCGGGCGGTCCACGAGGCACCAGAGGCTGCCCGGCAGGCCGAGGAGGGCGTACACCAGCCAGCGGCGCAGGGCGGCGCCGAAGGTGGGCGGGCGCAGGGTGGCGGTGGCCAGGACCCGCACGCCCAGCAGCTTCTTGCCCGGGGTGCGGCCCCAACGGGCGGTGGGCAGCGCCTCGTACAGGATCCCGAAGAGGAGGACCGCGCCGAGGACCAGGCCCAGCCGGCCGGCGATGGCCGCGTCGAGGAGCCAGACGGTGGTGGTGCGGCCGCTCGCCCGGGCGGCCTCCACCTTGGCCTCCACATGGGCGCTGGCTCCGGGCAGGAGGGGGCCGGCGACCGCGGCCGCGAAGACGGCGAGGACGAGCGAGTCCAGGGCGCGGGCCACGGCCCGGCGGACCAGTCCGGCAGGGCGCACGGCCCGTTCGGCCATGCGCTCGAACACCTCCCGGGGCGTACGGGCGCCCGCGGGGCGGGAACCGGAGTCGCCCGGGCGGGCCTCCTCCGCCGCCCGCGGCTCGGGCGTACGGGGCCTCGGCTCGGCGGCGATCCTCGGGCGCACCCCGGCGGGGCGCGGCGCCCACACCTCGGGCCGGTCGGTGGCCGGGGCCCCGGGGGCGGACGCGGGCGCCGACGCCGCCGGACGGGGCCGGGAGGGCGCGGGCGCGGCTACCGGTACGGGGGCGGGCGCGGGGGCAGGTACGGGCGCGGCGACGGCCTCGGGCCAGGAGGAGGTGAGCCCGACCCCGCCCGCTCCGGGGGCGTCGGGCCACGCCGGGGCCGGGGCCGGGTTCTGGGCGGCCGGGGAGCGCACGGACAGGATCCCCGCGGAGGCCTGCTCGGGGCGTCTCGCGGGGGCCGCGGCGGGGGCGGCGGCCGCGGCCCCCGCCGTACGGGCCAGGGAGATGCCCGCCGACCGCGGGGAGGGCTCCGCCACCGGTTCCGGTTCGGGTTCCGGATCGGGCGCGCTGCCCCACGACACCCGGTGGTCGCGGGGTCCGCCGAAGCCGGCCTGGTGCACGGGGTCGGCCTGCCACACCGCGGGCTCGGCGACCGCCCCGGCGACGGCGGCGGGGGCGGGGGCGGGGGCGGGCTCCGGCAGCACCTCGGTCATGGAGGTCCGGTCCAGGAACACCGGCCCGGTCTCGTCCGCGCGCGGGGCGGGCGCGGCCTGCGCGGCGGGAGCCTGCTGCGGGGCAGGGCGGCTCGTACCCGGAACCCAGGCCGCACCGTTCCAGTAGCGGATGTACCCCGGGATGGACGGATCCGGGTAGTAGCCCTCGCGGGCCGCGTGCTCGCCGTCACCAGGGGAGGCCGTCATGTCCCCAACTCCGATCGTGGCTTGAGGCTTGTGCAAGGGAGGACCATAGCCAAGAACCTCCCCCCGACAGGTCCGGTAACGGGAGAATCCAAGCAAACGAGCGAACGACACCCTGCCCGACGCTTTTCGGTCAACCGACAGAAATAAGCCAATCTCCGGTTCGCCGCCGGAAGTCGCGTCATACCCGGGCGCACCGGCGCTCTCTCCGGGTGTGGGGCGCCGTCCGGCCCCGCACACCGAACCGAAGTGAGGCCGTCATGCACCACCCCGTCATCGAGCGCGAGCTGGAATTGAAGCTGGTCCTGTCCCCCGAGCGCAGCATCCCCGTCCCCGCCCGGCTCCTCTACCTCACGGACGACCCGTACGCCGTGCACATCACCTTCCACACCGGCTCCCACACCCCCGTCAACTGGACCTTCGCCCGCGAGCTGCTCGTCGAGGGCGTGTTCCGCCCCTGCGGCCACGGCGACGTCCGGATCTGGCCCACGAAGGTCGACAGCAAGGCCGTGCTCTGCATGGCGCTCACCTCCCCCGACGGCGACGCCCTGCTGGAGGCCCCCTCGAACTCCGTGTCGGCCTGGCTCGAGCGCACCCTGCGCGTGGTCCCGCCCGGCACCGAGTCCGAACGGCTCGGCATGGACGCCGCGCTGGCCGAGCTGCTCACCCCGACCCCGGCCGACGACCTGTGGCTGCGCGACCCGTGGCCGTCGGACGAATCGGCGGACGGGGACCTGTGATGACGGGCGGCCTCACGCCGGGCGGCGCCCGGCGCGGGACGTCAGAAGAGCTTGCCCGGGTTGAGCAGCCCCAGGGGGTCGAAGGCCTGCTTGACGGCCCGCTGCATCTCCATCGCGACCGGGCCGAGTTCGCGGGCCAGCCACTCCTTCTTCAGCACACCCACCCCGTGCTCGCCGGTGATGGTCCCGCCCAGGGAGAGACCGAGCGCCATGATCTCGCCGAAGGACTCGCGGGCCCGCCGCGTCTCGTCCTCGTCCGCGGGGTCGAAGCAGACGATCGGGTGGGTGTTGCCGTCCCCGGCGTGCGCGCAGACCCCGATGAGCAGGTGGTGGGCGCGGGCGATGGCGGCCGTCCCGTCCAGCATCTCGCCGAGCCGCGAGCGCGGTACGCACACGTCGTCGATCATCGTCGCCGGCCGCAGCGCCTCCAGGGCCGGGAAGGACATCCGGCGCGCCTGGAGCAGCAGTTCGGACTCCGCCTCGTCCTCAGCGGGCACGACGGCGGTGGCCCCGGCGGCCGTGCACAGCGCCCCGACGGCCGCGAGGTCCTCGGGGGCGTGCGGGGTGTCGAAGGCGGCCAGCAGCAGGGCTTCGGTGGCCTCAGGCAGCCCCATCTTCCCGAGCGCGTTGACGGCGCGGACGGTCGTACGGTCCATCAGCTCCAGCAGCGAGGGGGTCAGGCCCGCCTCCATGACCGCGCACACGGCCTCGCAGGCGGCGGCCACGGAGGGGAACTCGGCGGCCAGCGCCAGCTGCCGGGGCGGCGCAGGGCGCAGGGCGAGGACGGCCTGGACCACGACGCCCAGGCTGCCCTCGGAGCCCACGAAGAGCCGGGTGAGGTCGTAGCCGGCCACTCCCTTGGCGGTACGCCGGCCCGTGCGCAGCAGCCGCCCGTCGGCCAGGACCACGTCGAGGCCGAGGACGTACTCGGCGGTGACCCCGTACTTGACGCAGCACAGGCCGCCCGAGGCGGTGCCGATGTTGCCGCCGATGGTGCACTGCTCCCAGCTGGAGGGGTCGGGCGGGTAGTACAGGCCCTGTTGGGCGACGGCCCGCGAGAGCACCGCGTTGACCACGCCCGGCTCGACCACGGCGATCCGGTCGACGCCGCTGATCTCCAGGATCCGGTCCATCTTGACGAGCGAGAGCACGATGCAGCCGTCGGAGGCGTTGGCGCCGCCCGACAGGCCCGTCCGGGCGCCCTGCGGGACCACGGGGATCCGTAGGGCGGTGGCGGTGCGCAGGACGTGCTGGACCTGTTCCACGGTCCGGGGCAGGACGACGACGGCCGGGGTGCCGGCGGCGCAGAAGCTGGCCATGTCGGTGGCGTAGGAGGTGGTCACCTGGGGATCGGTGAGCAGGGCCTCGGCGGGGAGCCCTTCCAGCAGGCTTGCCCGCAGACGTGCGAAGAGATCGTCATCCATGGGTCCAGCGTGGCATCCGGGGCCATCGGTGTGAACACGCCCGCGCACCGCATCGGACACCTCGGCGAACTCTTCATATTGACGCACAGTGACCCCATGGACCGTATCGACGAGGAATCACAGACGCCGGCGCCGCCCGTGACCTTCACCGGCCGCAAGACCCTCGTGGCGGCCGGGGTCGCCGTGGTCCTGATCGCCGGGGCCCTGCTGATCCGGCCCGCCCGGACCGGTGACGACGCCCGCCCGCCCCAGCCGAGCGAGCGGGCCGCGTCGGCGGTCGGGATGGGCGCGCCCGCGGCGGTGGTGGACCTGAAGGCGCTGGTGGCGGACCGGGAGAAGTGGCTCGCGGCGCATCCGGAGGACGAGGCCTCGTGGGCCGTCCTCGGTTCCGCCTACCTCGAACAGGCGCGGCGCACGGCCGATTCGGGCTGGTACCCGAAGGCGGAGAAGGCCCTGAAACGGTCGCTGGAGGCCCGCCCCGCCGAGAAGGGCAACTTCGACGCGATGACGGGCATGGGCGCGCTGGCCAACGCCCGGCGGGACTTCGGTACGGCCCGCAAGTGGGGCGAGCTCGTACGGGCGCAGGCGCCCAAGCGGTGGACGGCGTACCCGGTACTGGTGGACGCGTACACGGGGCTCGGCGACTACAAGGGCGCGCAGAAGGCGATGGAGCTGCTGATGGAGATGCGGCCGGGCCTGGTCGCGTACGTCAGGGCCTCGCAGGTGTACCGGGACCGCGGCTGGCGCGAGGACGCGGTGGTGGCGATGGAGCACGCGGCGGGCGCGGCGAAGGCCCCGGCGGAGAAGGCGTACGCGCTGTTCCGGCTCGGGGAACTGTCCTGGGAGCGGGGTGACCCGGCGGAGGCGCTGCGGCAGTACGAGGGCGCGCTGCGCACGGATCCGGCGCAGGCGGAGGCTCTGGGCGGCCGGGCCCGCGCGCTGGCCGCGCTGGGGCGCGGTGGGGAGGCGGTCCGGGACTACCGGATGGCGCTGGGCCGGACCCCGGTGCCGCAGCTGGCGCGGGAACTGGGCGAACTGCTGGACTCGCTGGGCCGCGGGCAGGAGGCGCGCACCCAGTACGAGGCGCTGGCCACGATGGCGGCCCGGGACACCAGGAACGGGGCCGACGACGAGGTGGTCCTCGGCCTGTACGAGGCGGACCACGGCGATGCGACGGCGGCGGTGCGACGGCTGTCGCAGGAGTGGGAGCGGCACAAGAGCGTGCAGGTCGCGGACGCGCTGGGCTGGGCGCTGCACCAGGCCGGCGAGGACGCGGCGGCGCTGGAGTACGCGAAGAAGGCGACGGAGCCGGGGCTGCGGAACGCGGACTTCTCCTTCCACCGGGCGATGATCGAGCGCGGCCTCGGCGACGAGGCGGCGGCCCGCCGGCACCTGGAGGAGGCCATGCGCACGAACCCGTACTTCTCGCCGCTGCGCGGCCCGCTGGCGAAGCAGGCCCTTGCGGCGATCGCCAACCCGCCGCCGGGCGGTCCGGAGAACATCCGCCCGACGGCCCCCTGGGTGGAACCGGAACTCCCGAAGGCGGCCAAGCCCACGCCGACGCCGTCGGGGCGCTGACTCCCGGGTCCGGGCTCCGGGGGCGGAGCCCCCGAAAGCACGACGGCGCCGCACCCGGGAACGGGTGCGGCGCCGGGCCCCCCTCGGGCCGAGCCGGAGGCTAGAGGTTGCCGCGCTTGTCCTGCTCGCGCTCGATCGCCTCGAACAGGGCCTTGAAGTTGCCCTTGCCGAAGCCCATCGAGCCGTGCCGCTCGATGATCTCGAAGAAGACGGTCGGGCGGTCCTGCACCGGCTTGGTGAAGATCTGCAGCAGGTAGCCGTCCTCGTCGCGGTCCGCCAGGATCTTCAGCTCGCGCAGCTCGTCGATCGGCACCCGGGTGTCGCCGACCCACTCGCCGAGGGTGTCGTAGTACGAGTCCGGGACCGACAGGAACTGCACGCCCGCCGCACGCATCGTGCGGACCGTCGAGACGATGTCGTTCGAGGCCAGCGCGATGTGCTGGACGCCGGGGCCGCCGTAGAACTCCAGGTACTCGTCGATCTGCGACTTCTTCTTCGCGATCGCCGGCTCGTTGATCGGGAACTTGACCTTCTTGGTGCCGTCCGCGACCACCTTGGACATCAGCGCCGAGTACTCGGTCGCGATGTCGTCGCCGACGAACTCCTTCATGTTCGTGAAGCCCATGACCTTGTTGTAGAACGCGACCCACTCGTTCATCCGGCCGAGCTCGACGTTGCCGACGCAGTGGTCGATGGCCTGGAAGGTGCGCTTGGCCGGGGCGGCGACCATCGGCTCGGCGGCCACGTAGCCCGGCAGGTACGGGCCGGTGTAGTCGCCGCGCTCGACCAGCGTGTGTCGGGTCTGGCCGTAGGTCGCGATGGCGGCCAGTACGACCGTGCCGTGCTCGTCCTTGAGCTCGTACGGCTCGTCCAGACCGCGGGCGCCCTGCTCGACGGCGTACGCGTACGCCGCGCGGGCGTCCGGGACCTCGATGGCGAGGTCGATCACGCCGTCGCCGTGCTCGGCGACGTGCTCGGCGAGGAAGCGGCCGTGGTCGGTCGTCGCCTTGATGACCGAGGTCAGCACGAAGCGCGCGGAGCCGTTGGTCAGGACGTAGCTGGCGGTCTCGCGGCTGCCGGTCTCCGGTCCGGAGTAGGCCACGAGCTTCATGCCGAAGGCCGTCGAGTAGTAGTGCGCGGCCTGCTTGGCATTGCCGACGGCGAAGACGACCGCGTCCATCCCCTTCACCGGGAAGGGGTCTGCCTCACGCGCGGTGTGCGGGGTGGTTTCGAGGTTCGCCAGAGACTCAGTCATGAGCGCAGAGTCCCGCCGATCCACAAGCTGCGCAATAGTTCCCCGATTGACTGTACAAACTGTTCAGGATGACCGCAGGCTGGCTGAAACATCTGTGCACTATGACCACCCGCGAGCACGCGTGGGCACTCGGAGGCATCCATGGGTATCGACGAACTCGACGGCCGGCTCATCGTCCTGCTCGCCCGCGAGCCCCGGATCGGGGTCCTGGAGGCCTCGCGCAGGCTCGGCGTGGCCCGCGGGACGGTGCAGGCACGCCTGGACCGGCTCCAGTCGAACGGGGTGATCCGCGGGTTCGGCCCGCAGGTCGACCCGACGGCCCTCGGCTATCCGGTGACCGCCTTCGCGACGCTGGAGATCAAGCAGGGACAGGGGGCGGACGTACGGGCCCACCTGAACGGGGTGCCGGAGGTGCTGGAGCTGCACACCACGACCGGGCACGGGGACATGCTGTGCCGGCTGGTGGCCCGGTCGAACGCCGACCTCCAGCGGGTGATCGACCGTGTCGTCGGCTTCGAGGGGATCGTGCGGGCGTCGACGGCGATCGTCATGGAGAACCCGGTACCGCTGCGGATCATCCCGCTGGTGGAGCAGGCGGCGGAGGACGACACCCGGGCCTGAGCAGGATGACCCCGACATCCGAAGAAGGCGTTGCAAAGAAATCCTTGCATAGAAGTCTTTGCAACTCTATCGTCGAGCCATGCCCGAGAACCCCAGCCCGGTGGAGCCGGTAGAGCAGGTGGAGCCGGCCCATCCGGCGGAGCCCCAGGTCCGCGCGCTCGACGCACGCTCCCTGCGCGGCCTCGCCCATCCCCTGCGCATGCGCATGCTGACCGCCCTGCGCCACGACGGACCGGCGACCGCGTCCCAACTCGCCGAACGCTTCGGCGAGTCCAGCGGCTCCACCAGCTACCACCTGCGCCAGCTCGCCACCCACGGCTTCGTCGAGGACGCGCCCGGGCACGGCAAGGGCCGCGAGCGCTGGTGGCGGGCCGCCCACGAGGGCACCAGCCTCGACGAGTCGCTGATGCGCGACGCCGACCCGGCCACGCGCGGCGCGGCGGACGTCTTCCTGCGGGAGATCGCCGCGACCCACGCCCAGGAGCTCGATGCCTGGCTCCGGTCCGCGGGCGACTGGCCCACGCAGTGGCGCAGCGGCTCCGACCTCAGCAACTTCACGCTGCGGCTGACCGCCGGGCAGAGCGAGGAACTGCTCCACAGGATCCACGACCTGATCAACGACTACCGCGGCCTGCCCGAGGCTCAGGGCACGCAGACGGTCCGCCTCCACACGCACGTCTTCCCGCTGGGTGCGCCCGAGTAGCGGCTCCGCCGCACCCGCCGCACCCCGCCGCCCCTCCCCCACCTCTCCAGGAGTCCCGCTGTGCTCGCCTTAACCCCCGACGGGCCGCCGCGCGCGGAGCGCCGTACGGACAAGCGCCCGCTGGTCGGCGTACTGGCCGCCAACACCATCTCCATAGCCGGGAGTTCACTCACCCTCATCGGCGTTCCAATGTTCGTGCTCCACACCACGGGCAGCGCCGGCCGGGCCGGGCTCGTCGCCTTCTGCGCGACCCTGCCCGTCGTCGTGGCCGCCCTCGTCGGCGGACCGGTCATCGACCGGATCGGCCGCCGCCGGGTCTCCGCCGCCTCCGACCTGATCAGCGGCCTGTCGGTCGGCGCGATCCCGCTGCTGCACTACGCGGGCCTGCTGGAGTTCTGGATGCTGTGCGCGCTGATGGCCGTCGGCGGCCTCGTGCACACCCCGGGCCTGACCGCCCGCGCCGTGCTCCTGCCCCATCTCGCCGAGCACGCCGGCACCACCATCACCCGGGCCGCCGGGCTCTACGACGCGGTCTCGCGCGGCGCCCGGATGATCGGGGCCGCGGTGGCCGGCCTGCTCATCGCGGCGTTCGACGCCGAGACCGTACTGCTGCTGGACGCGGCGACCTTCGGGGCATCGGCGCTGCTGGTCACCGCCTTCCTGCGCGGGGTCCCGGCCGCCGAACCGCAGCGCACCGCCGGGAAGGTGTCCTTCGGGACGTACCGCGCCGAACTCGCCGAGGGCTGGGCCTTCATGGCCCGCACCCGGCTGCTGCTGGGCGTCACCGTGATGGTGATGATGACCAACGGGCTGGACCAGGGCTGGTCCTCGGTCCTGCTGCCGGTCCACGGCCAGGAGAACCTCGGCGGCCCCGCCGCGATCGGCCTGATGATCTCCCTCTTCGGCGGCTTCGCGCTGCTGGGCGCGCTCCTCTACGGAATGTGGGGCGAGCGGTTCCCGCGCCGGGCGGTGTTCACGGCGGCCTTCCTGCTCTCCGGGGCGACCCGGTACGTGGTGGCCGCCGTCACCGACACGACCCTGCCGCTGGCCGTCACGATGGCGCTGGCCGGCCTGGGCGCGGGCATGCTCAACCCGATCCTGACCACCGTCATGTACGAGCAGGTGCCGGAGGCGCTGCGCAGCCGCGTCTCGGGCGTGGCCACGGCGGGCTGCGAGCTGACCATGCCGCTGGGCGGACTCGCGGCGGGGCTGCTGGTCGACGGGTTCGGGGTCGCCACGGCGCTGCTGCTGTTCGGCGGCACGTACCTGGTGACGACGCTCGCCCCGATGGTCTTCCCGGCCTGGCGCGGACTGGACCGGCAGCCGGAGTCGGGGCCCGGGCCGGCCGTCAGCAGCTCGGAACGGCCTCGCCACGGTTCAGTGCGCGAAGGGAGTTCACCGCATCCGTCAGCGAAGTGACGGGGACGAGCCGCAGCCCCTCGGGAAGCTCCGACTGCGCGTCCGCGCACTCGGCCTTCGGTACGAGGAACACGCTCGCCCCGTCGCGCCGCGCGGCCTGGGTCTTCAGGGCCACCCCGCCGACCGCACCGACCGCGCCGTCGGCGGTGATGGTGCCCGTACCGGCGATGCTGCGACCGCCGGTGAGGTCGCCACCGCTGCCGTCGCCGTCGAGCTTGTTGACGATGCCGAGGGAGAAGAGCAGTCCGGCGCTCGGGCCGCCGACGTCGGCGAGGTTGAGGTCGACCTTCACGTCCTTGGGGTCCTTGTGGAGATAGCCGAGGGCGGCGTCGGCGGCGGCCGACTGCGACGTGGCCATTTCCTCCAGATTGTGCTTCTCGATCTCCTCGTCGCTTCCGCCCGAGGAATAGACGGCCTCCCGGGGCATGACCGCCTGATCGGTCTTGAACCAGTGGCCGACGAGCTCGTGCAGCTTCATGGACGAGGACGGGCCGGTGGCCCGGATGGTGGTCATCCGCAGCTCACCCTTGGTGTCCCGGACCGGGGCCCCGGTGACACTGATCACCGGCTTGCCCTGGTCGGAGCCCAGCACATCGGCCGTGAGCCCGGGAATGGCGACCACGAAGGGCAGCGGCGCGAAGGCCGCCGCGACGAACAGCCCGAGCACGGGTACGGCGCAGACGGCGAGGGCAGCGGGACGCGGCAGACGTGTGAGGCGTGAGAGCACCCACCCAATCTATCCGCCCACCCGCCCCAACCCCGCCGGACCACCCCCCAGCCCCACCGGCTCCTCCAGCCCACCGGCGCTTGAGGCGCTCACCCCAGCCCCGCCGGCGTTTGAGGCGCTCATTCAGCCCCGCCGGCGTTTGAGGCGCGGGGGTCCGGGGGCAGCGCCCCCAGCGACGCCGCCGCACCCGGCAGCGACCGCCGGGCCCACCGCTCAGCGCAGGGCGTCAGCCACCTCACGCGCCGCGTCGACCACCCGCGGCCCCACCCGCTCCGGCACCGCGTCCGCCAGCATGACGACGCCGACGCTGCCCTCCAGCCCGGTGATGCCCACGAGCGGCGCGGCAGCGCCACTGGCGCCCGCTTCCAGCTCCCCGTGGGTCAGCGTGTACCCGGGCTCGATGAGCGAGCCCTGACGGGCCGCCAGGATGGCCCGCCCGGCGGCCCCGCGGTCCAGCGGGTGGCGGAAGCCGGCCCGGTAGGCCACGTGGTAGTCCGTCCAGGTCGGCTCCACGACGGCGACGGCGAGCGCCTCGGTGCCGTCGACGAGGGTCAGGTGCGCGGTGGCGCCTATGTCCTCGGCGAGGGACCGCAGCGCGGGCAGGGCGGCCTCGCGTACGAGCGGGTGGACCTGTCGGCCCAGCCGCAGCACTCCGAGGCCGACCCGGGCCCGGCCGCCGAGGTCGCGGCGGACCAGGGCGTGCTGTTCGAGGGTCGCGAGGAGCCGGTAGACCACGGTGCGGTTCACACCGAGGCGGTTGGAGAGCTCGGTGACGGTCAGACCGTGGTCGGTGTCGGCGAGCAGTTTGAGGACTCTGAGCCCTCTGTCGAGAGTCTGGGAGGTTTCCGCGGTCACGACGCCTCTCCCTCTTTCGGTGAGCGGCGGTGACTCTCGGGGCGGCACGTCGCCGGTCCCGCGGCGACGCACGGAGAGGCCGCCGGTAGCGGCCATTGCACCGGCTGCGCTCCCGCGGCGGCGCTGCCACGGTGCGTTTGTTGCGGGGACAGTAGCGAGCAGGTCCGCTCAGCGGAAGGGCTCGTCCAGAATCCGGGCGCGCGCTACCTGTTTATGCCGTTTCCTGATCGATCTCGGTGTCGATTCGTGACCCCGATCCGAAAGTAGATCTTTATATGGCCGTTACGGACGCAGAACGGGGTCCGTGCGAACCTCCGCACGGACCCCGCCTCATCTTCCGTATCAATTCACCGCATACGGGTGGCCCACTCCTGCACCTTCTTGATGCGCTCGCGCAGCTGCCCCGCGGTCGCCTCGGCGCTCGGCGGACCGCCGCACACCCGCCGCAGCTCGGTGTGGATGACCCCGTGCGGCTTGCCGCTCTGGTGGACGTACGCGCCCACCATCGTGTTCAGCGACTTCCGCAGTTCCAGCAGTTCCTTGTGCGAGACCACGGGCCGCCGGTCCGCGGGCAGCTCCAGCAGGTCCGCCTCCGCGTCCGGCTTGCGCCGGCTGTGCGCGATCTGCCGGGACTGCCGCTTCTGCAGCAGCATCTGCACCTGGTCCGGCTCCAGCAGCCCGGGGATGCCGAGGTAGTCCTGCTCCTCCTCGCTGCCCGGGTGCGCCTGCATGCCGAACTCGGCGCCGTCGTAGAGGACCCGGTCGAAGACCGCGTCGGACTCCAGCGCCTCGAAGGACATCTGCTCCTCTTCGCCGGTGTCCTCGTCCTCCTGTTTGTTCGCCTCGTCCATCTCCTTCTCGGACTCGGCGTACGGATCCTCCTCGCCCTGCTTCTTGGGCTTGTCGAGGACGTGGTCGCGCTCGACCTCCATCTCGTTGGCGAAGCCGAGGAGGTAGGGAATGGTCGGAAGGAACACGGAGGCGGTCTCGCCGCGCCTGCGCGAACGCACGAAACGTCCGACGGCCTGCGCGAAGAACAGTGGCGTGGAGATGGTGGTGGCGTAGACGCCCACCGCGAGGCGCGGGACGTCGACGCCCTCGGACACCATCCGGACCGCGACCATCCAGCGGCTGCCGTCCTCGCTGAACTCGTCGATCCGCTTGGATGCGGCGGTTTCGTCGGAGAGCACCACGGTCACCTTGCTGCCGGTGATGTCCCGCAGCAGCTTGGCGTAGGCGCGTGCCGATTCCTGGTCGGAGGCGATGACGAGGCCCCCGGCATCCGGGATGCCCTTCCTGACCTCCGTCAGCCGCCGGTCGGCGGCGCGCAGCACGTTCGGCATCCAGTCGCCGCGCGGGTCCAGCGCGGTGCGCCAGGCCTGGGAGATGGCGTCCTTGGTCATCGGCTCGCCGAGCCGGGCGGCGATCTCGTCGCCGGCCTTGGTCCGCCAGCGCATGTTGCCGCTGTAGGAGAGGAAGATGACCGGCCGCACGACGCCGTCGCCGAGCGCGTTGCCGTAGCCGTAGGTGTAGTCGGCGGAGGACCGCCGGATCCCGTCGTTGCCCTCCTCGTACGTGACGAAGGGGATCGGGTTCGTGTCGGACCGGAAGGGCGTACCGGTCAGGGCCAGGCGCCGGGTCGCCGGGTCGAAGGCCTCCAGGCAGGCCTCGCCCCAGGACTTCGAGTCACCGGCGTGGTGGATCTCGTCGAGGATGACGAGGGTCTTGCGCTGCTCGCAGCGGTTGCGGTGCAGCATCGGGCGCACGCCGACACCGGCATAGGTGACGGCGACCCCGTGGTAGTCCTTGCTGAGCGGTCCGGCGGAGTACTCGGGGTCGAGCCGGATACCTATCCGCGCGGCCGCCTCCGCCCACTGCTTCTTCAGGTGCTCGGTCGGCGCGACCACGGTCACCTGCTGAATGATGTGGTGGTGCAGCAGCCAGGAGGCGAGGGTGAGCGCGAAGGTGGTCTTGCCGGCGCCGGGCGTGGCGACCGCGAGGAAGTCCCGCGGCTGGTTCTGGATGTAGCGGTCGAGCGCCCCCTGCTGCCAGGCGCGCAGCTTGTTGGCGGTACCCCAGGGGGCACGGCCGGGGAAGGCGGGTGAGAGGTGGTGGGAGGCGGTAGTAGTCACGGTCTCCGGTTCGTGCTCTCGGCGTATCTGGTACGGGTGGCAGTCAGTCGTACGTAGGACAACCGGGCCACCCTACCGGCCCGGGCCCGCCCCTCGCGGAGGGACAGGCCCGTGACCTCGGCGGGTGCGGCGAGCGTCACACCGCTTCGGTCAGCGCCCGCAGTCGGGCGGCGATCCGCGCGACATCCGTCTCGTGCCCGGCGGCCACGTCGATGACCAGGTCGTAGGCGATTTCCTGGTCCGCGCCGCCCGGGTCGACACCGTTCACGGCGAGGAACGTCGCCGCGGCGAGCCAGGCGGTGCGTTTGTTCCCGTCGACCAGGGGGTGGTTCGTCGCGATGGCGTGGAGCAGCGCGGCGGCCTGCTCGTACAGGTCCTCGTAGGCCGGCGTCCCGAACTCCCCCAGCTACCGCTGGGAGGTGCCCCCAGGGCGCGGGGCCGGTGCAGCGCCGACTCCAGCAGCCCGGGGGCACGCAGCTCCACGGGCTGGTCCTGGGCCAGGCAGGCGTACCGGGCCAGGTCCAGGACCTCGGCGAGCGTGAGGTGGCGCACCGGGGCCGCGGCGGCGCTCGTGCGGGGCCCGCTCATGTGCCGAGCCGCTTCAGCAGGGGCGCGTGCCGCAGAGCGAGCCGCCGCGCCTCGGCCCCGACCCGGTCCCGCTCGGCCCGCAGCAGCGCCCGTACGGCGTCGAGCGCGAGCTCCTCGGGCGTGCGGCCGGTGGCGTCGGCCAGGTCGGCGCACTCCGCCCGCTCGGCGTCGGACAACCGGATGATCAACTCGTTCATGGCCGGAACGGTAGTACCGGGGCCCTGCGCGACGCAGCCGAATTCCCGGCGGCGCTGCCGCACCATTCCGCGGTGCTCAGGCTTCATTCCGCGGTGCTCAGGCTTCATTGCGCGGTGCTCAGGCTTCGGCGGGGTCCAGCCGGGTCGCGACCCAGGCGCCGACCAGCGCCACGCAGGCCATCGGCAGGAACACCACGGCGAAGGCTGCCGGGTGCGAGGCCGACGCCCCGTCCGTCAGGGCGTGGGAGGCACCGACCGCGCCACCGCCCAGCGCGGCGAAGGCGGCGCCCCCGCCCGCCAGCAGCACCACATTGGCCAGCGCGTCCGAGATCTGCAGCGCGGCCGAATTGGACCCCGCCTCCGCCGGCGCCGACAGCTGGAGCAGCAGCACGCTCGTGGAGCCGATCACCAGCCCCATGCCCAGGCAGCGCACCGCCCAGGCCAGCGCCAGCGTCCACACCGGCACCGATTCGATCAACACGGCGGGGGCCGCGGCGATGGCCATCGCCACCAGCACCATCCCGCCCACCATCAGCCTTTCCCGGTAGGGCGCCATCCGGCCCTTGGACTGCACCCACGAGCCGCCCGCCCAGGTGAGCCCGCCCAGGGCGAGCGAGAACCCGGCCATCGTCGGGCTCAACCCCCGCTGGGTGACCAGCATCAGCGGTACGAAACTCTCCGCCGCGATGAACGACCCGGCGGCCACCCCGCGCAGCAGCACCACGGACGGCAGCCCGCGCCGCGCCCGGTAGGTCCCGCGCGGCAGCAGCCCCAGCACGGCCGGCACCAGCAGCGCGGCGCCGGCGATGCCCGGCGCGAGCGAGAGCCACCGCAGGTCCTGGGCGGCGTACTGGAGCAGCCCCGCCCCCACCGAGATGCCGAGGGCCAGCCGGATCCGCCGTCGGTCGAAGGCCACGGGCGGGGCGTCGGGGTCCACGGGCCCGGACGCGGTCCGCCGTATCGCGGGCAGCGCCACCACCAGGGGGACCACCACCAGCGCCGGTATCCCGAGGAACACCCACCGCCACCCGAGGTGCTCGGTGACCGTCCCTGAGGCCAGCGGCCCGACGATCGAGGGGACCACCCAGCCGGCCGCGAAGGCGGCCATGATCGCGGGCCGCAGCCGCTCCTCGTAGGCCCGGCTGACGACGACGTAGAGGGCGACGATGACCAGCCCGCCACCGAAGCCCTGCACGGCCCGGCCGAGCACGAACACCCACATGGCGCCCGCGGTCCCGGAGACCACGAGCCCGGCGGCGAAGGCGGCGATCCCGACGGTCAGGGGCCGCAGCGGCCCCTGCCGGTCGGCCCACTGGCCGGCCAGGACCATGCCGAAGAGGCTGGTGGTGAAGTAGGCGGAGAAGGCGAAGGCGTAGAGCCCGACGCCCTCGAGCTCGCGGGCGGCGACGGGCATGGCCGTACCGACGGCGGTGGCCTCGAAGGCGATGAGGAAGACCACGGAGATGATCCCGATGCTGAGCGTCCGGTACGCGGGCCCGAGAACCCCGCCCGCGGGCAGGGGCGGGGGCGGTGCGGTTCGCTGGGGCACACGGGGTTCAAGGGCGCTCATCGCCCCAGAGTAAGGTGCGTAGCCCGCGATCGACCCTGTCAATTCGACGGATCCCGCCCTCGGCCGCGAGACCTAGGTCCGCCGGACTGTTAACGCGGCATGGCAGTCGCATTGCACGACCCGCGATCCCCTTCCCCGACCCCACGGGCCCCCGTACGGTCGTGCACATCACCACCACAGAGCCGTGTGCCCGAGTGGTTGAGGGACTCGCCTGCAAAGCGGGTTACGCCGGTTCGATTCCGGTCACGGCTTCGCGGCGGGACGCTCAGGGGCAGGCGCACCCCTGAGCGTCCTTCGCCTTGTCCGCCTCAGGCGCCGCAGCCGGCCTGCTCCCTGGCGAAGTCCAGGTACTTCTTCATGAGCCCCGCGAACAGGGGGCGGCGTTCCTCCTGCTTGATCTGCTCCGTCGAGCCGTCGAGCCACACCTTGAGCTCGAAGGCCTCAGTAGGGCCGGTGCACGAGAGGAAGATCGCGGCGCCGCTGTCCCACAGCTTGCTGTTCTCTGCGAAGGGAAGCGGCTCCGGATTCTGCTCATCGACCGCAGGGGCCCAGAAGAAGTGCTGTCCCTTCGGCAAACGTTCCACCGTCGCGAAGAAGCGGGTCTTCCCGTCCACATAGATGTTGCAGATCGCACTCTCCCGCCCGGCGCTCAGACGGGCATCGGCCGGCCCGTCCACGCTCACCTCCCTCCCCGTACCCATGAAAGGTGCGAGTTCCGCCGGAGTGAAAGCCCCGAAGCAGGTGGATGCGGGCAGCTCGGGCGCAGCCGACGCCTTGCCGTCGGAGCATCCGGCGAGCAGTACCGCTCCCACGGCGATTGCGACCGGCGCACGGTGGGTACGAGAATGAGCCATCACGATCCGCCGTTCATCGTGGCCACCAGGTCCCGGCCGTTCGAGTAGGCGTTGGCCGTCTCCGTGGACGCGACACCCGCGTAGGAGTCGATGGTTCGCTCGGACAACCCGGATCCGCGGGCCGCGATGCGGACCGAGTCCGCGGCGGAGTCGGATGCGCCGGTCTGTGCGCGCGTGTACTCCTCGCCCGCCCGCTGATTGCTGTCCTCGACCTTCTTCGCCGCGTCCTTCTCCGCTCCCTTGACCACGCTCTCCGTGATGTCCTCCTGGAGCCATTCGACGACATCGCCGGCCAACGGCACAAGCTCGAGGTACTTGCCCCCCGCCGCGGTGATTCCGCGGTTGACCCACTTGGCGTTGTCCTCGACGCCCTTGACGTACTCCTCCTGCTTGTGGGCGTTCTCACCGAAGGTGCCCTCCGCCCGAGCCTCGGACAGCATTCCGGCGATCTGTCCGCCGGGATGCACCGCGACCTTGACGGCCGCATCGACGTCGTCGTACTCGCCCCTATGGGCGAAGACGTCATTGACCAGTGCCGTGGTGAAGGTGCGCTGGGCCGTGGTGATCGCGCCGTAAGCCTCCGGGTCCTGGCCCACCGCCCCGATGAACCGGGCCATCTCGGCCTTGTCGAACACGGCCATCTCGCCATTGGCCTTGATCGTCCGGCTGCCGTTCTCCGCCGACGCCTGGATGTCCGGCATGTACTCGGCCGCCATCTGACCGAAGTGACCGGACAGGCCGTTCAGTGGGCCGTCGGGCTCGCCCGGGTCCGCGTCGACCAGCTCCGGCTTGTCGCCGATCTTCTCGACGACCCGCTCCATGACCGCCGCCATCTCCTTCGTGTGCGGGACCGGCGGGGAGTCCTCGTCACCCGGCGTGCGGTGGGAGACCGCCGACATGAGGGCGTCGCCGAGTGCCTGCTGGGCCGGGTGCAGGTCACCGGTCCGACTGATGTCGAAACTGTCCATGTACGGCTTCTTGTCGAGCATGTAGTCGACCATGCCCTGGTCCTTGCCGTGCTGGCCGCCGACCGGCTTGTCGTCCTTCGTGACGATGCCGTCCTTGTTGCTGTCCTCGCGCACCGGCTCGTTGAAGAAGGCCGTCGCGGCGTCCGGATTGTTGCCCAGCGCCTTCATCAAGCCGGTCAGCGGGTAGAAGCCGCGGCCGTCCTGGCCCTGGCTGAGGACGGACTCCAGTCCGTACGGAGTGTGGAACTCCCAGGCCCTCGGGTCCTTGCGGTCCATGGCGACCATGTCGCGGCCGACCGAGGTGAGGAACTCCGTGTCGTACTTCCCCTCGCGCAACAGCGCGCCCAGGGCCTGGTAGCCGTAGATCTGCTGCACGCCGCCGTAGACGGCCATCTCCTTGCGGCCAGCCTTCATCAGCTGGGTCGTCCAGGCGGCGTCGAGGTGGTGGGGGACGTCCTTGTGCGTCGCGAGGCCGAGCATCGCACCCATGTCGCTCTGGATGTTCGCGACCATCAGCGCACGGTCCTTGCCGGCCGGGCCGAGGCCCGTCGCGTCCAGGGACATCTTGGAGTACATCTCCAGGGTGCCTTCGGCGCCGATCGTCCGGTAGAAGCCCGTGGAGAACTCGGGGTCCGTGCGGTTGTCGTCGAGCAGTTCCTCAAGCTCGCGCAGCGCCTCGACGTTGCGGGCCGTGCCGCCCTCGCCGGTGACCTTCTTCATCAGATCGGCTGCGCGGGCCGCCTGTTCGCCATCGAGAGTGGTGAACTTCGGTCCACTGAAGTCGTGTTCGTCGGTGACGTTCGCCTGGAGAACCCGGACAAGCGAGTCGTCGGCGTCCTGCGCGTCCTCGACCGCCCGGTTGATCCGGGTCTGCCAGGCGTTGCGGTTCGTGTTCAGGGCCTGCTGGTAGTCCGGGTCGTGCCGGGCCGCGTTCCGCTCGCCCTCGGTGGGCAGCGGGATGGCGGTGACCCGCCCGTCGGCACCGACTTGGAAGCCGGCCGCCGGGGCCTCCGCGGCGAGCTTCTTCAGCTCGTCCTGGGCGGCCTTGAACGTCGCGTGCGCGTCGGCGAGGACCTGGTGCATGCCCTTGGCGGCCTTGGCCGCGTCCTCGAACTCCTTGGCCGTCTTGTCGACGAACCCGCGCGCCACTCCTGCCGTGACCCCGCTCCACTCGGCCTTGTCGGACTTCGCCTTCATGCCGTTGCGAGCGGCCTCGGCCATCTCGTCCAGCTTGCCGGCCATCGCCGTCCAGTCGGTGACGGCCGTCTGGAGCTTGCCCAGGGGCGCGTTCATCACGTTCTCGTACGTCAGCATGAAGGCACCGCCTACTTGAGGTATTTGTCTATCGCGGACGCGGTGAAGTCCGCGTGGAGCTGCTGCTCGTCCTTGGCATGGGAGGCGAGCGAGTAGTTCAGCCCGTTGGAGATGTTGGCGCAGGCGGCCACGAGGGTCTTCACCTGGTTCTCCCAGGCGCTGTTGACCTTGAGCAGCGCCGCACCGCTCGCGAAGCCCTCCTTGGTGAGGGCCCCGGCCGCCTCGGCGGTGGCGGTGGCGGCGTGCTTGCCGTCGGTCTGCAGGCGCGTGTGCAGCTTGTACGCCTCGGAACCGACGGCTCCGATGTGGTCCTGATTGAGGTCCAGGTCGGCGCCGCCGCCCCCGCCGGGGTCGGCGGGGGCCTGATTGAGGCGCATGGTGACACTGGCGGAGGCCGAGGCGCGAGCCGCCGACCATTCCTCGTCGAACGACATCGCGTGAACTCCCGAAGTCAGGGCCGGTCAGGTCGAATCAAGGCGGAGAAGGTCGGATCAGTTCGGAATCAGTTCGGATCAGCGATTGCGGCGTACGAAGACCACGGTCACGGCTCCACCGATCAGCACGCAGGCTCCCAGCCCGAGCGCGATCCAGGGAAGCGAGCTGCCGCTCTTCTTCTCCTCGGCCTTGGCGGCCGGCTTGGACGCCGCGGAGTCGGGCGCCTTCCCGTCCGGAGAGGCGGAAGGCTTGCCGCCGCCTGCTGCTGCGGCGGCCAGATCGGGCAGCGGGTAGACATCGGCCGGACCGGGGTCACCGGGCGTCTGCAGCGCGACACGGGGGCGGACGAGGCCGTAGCCGACGTAGTCGTTGCGCCCGGATTCGTCGACGGGCTTGCCCGCGGTGTTCAGAAGGACACGGAGGACCTGGTTGTTGGTCCAGTCGGGGTGCGCGGACCAGAGGAGCGCGGCGGAGGCGGAGGCAAGGGCGGACGAGTCACTGGTTCCGTGGGTCTTGCAGATGCCCGTCTTGCCGGCGCACGCCAAGACGATGTCCACCCCTGGGGCAGTGAGGTCAACTTGGGGGCCGTGCTGAGATTCGCTGCTCGGTTCACCCGTAGCATCCACCGCAGCGACTCCGACGACGCCAGGTGTCGCGCCCGGGTACTCGAGCTCGTTTGACGAATCCCCCGAGTTGCCAACAGCAGCGAAGATCAACTTCCCCTTTGAGAGCGCGTACCTAACCGCTTCGGCTCGCGTCGCATCGTTCTCTGGCTTCCCGCTTCTACCCAAGGAGATATTGATTACTTTGGCATCCGAGTCTGCGGCGTAGCGAATCGCAGCAGCCCACGATGGCGTAGCCCACTGCTGATCATCGGGAACACGGAGGGGCATAATCTTGACACCAGGAGCAAGCCCATACCCGCCATCGCCACTTGGATGCTTGCCCGTTCCTGCGATTAGCGCGGAGATGCCCGTGCCGTGACCACCCTGTTCGGCGGGTTCCTCGACGCCTTGCGTCGAGAAGGTCTTACCTGGAACGAACTGACCCTCCAATTCGGGAATTTGCGTAATTCCACTGTCAATCACAGCAACGGTGACCCCTTTACCGGTGCTGATCTTCCAAATCTCGTCGGCCTTCATGGCGTCGAGATGCCATTGCTGCGATCGAATCGTCTCCGCGTGGGCCGGGGTCGCGGCGACCCCGGCCAGCAGGAGACCCACCAGGGCCGAGGTCGCCTTACGCATGCGCATCCCGTGCAATGTCCGTTCTACTCAGTCGATCACAGGCGGAGCAACGCGACGGTTGCCCTGCCAGGTCTCTTCGTCCTCGGTCAGGTAGTCGGGGCGCTCGCCACCCTGATCGTTCCGCCGCTTGCCCGGAGTCCGCGTGCCCGCACCGGCGTGGCCCATGGAACCCATACCCGCGCCGCCGGCGCCATTGCGAACGAGGCCCGAGCCGCCCTGGGTGAACGGCTGACCGCTGGCGATCGGGCGACCGACCGCACCGGTCTGACGCCCTCCGAGCACACCGCCCGGCTCGGTGGCCAGTCGACGGCCGCCCGCGAAGCCTCCCTGGCTGCTGCCGTGGCCGCCGCCGGCACCGTGGCCCATCCCGCCGCCGCCCATGGGGCGGCCGCTCTGAGAACCCTCGCCGATGACCGTGCCACGCGGGATGCCCGAGCTGGGTCCGGTGGAGGTCACGGGACGGCCGCCGGTGATACCGCTGTCACGCGGGAGCACGCCAGCCGTACCGCCCACCTTGCCACCGGGAGCACCAGGGCCAGTCAGACCAGGGTACGGACCGATACCGGAGCCGGTACCGATGGGGCCCGGCCCCTTCAACCCGCCGACCGGCGGAAGAGTCACCGGCGGAGCAATGAGTCCGGGGGTGGGCCCAAGGGGACTCGTCGGAAGCTGGCCGCCGGGCGTGGTCGCCACGGGGGGCGCCGTGCGGTCCGGAAGCGTCGCGACGCTGTCGAGGTCCACACCCACCTCGCGGTCCGGGATCACCGGCACGGGCGTCGACGGAAGCGTGTTGTCCGGCCTCGGCTGATGTCCGGTTACCGAGCCCGAGTCATTCGAAGACGCGCCGCTACCCGAACTCGCCGGCGTGTACGAGGATCCGACCGAGCCAGCACCCCCACCGGATCCTCCGCCCGACCTGGCCACGTCTTCCTCGCCGTAGCGAGCGGGCGGCACGAGCACATCCGGCGGCGGCGGGAACGTCGGGATCGTCGCTTTGTCCATCTCCGAAGACGACTGCTCATATGACCCGGACAGCTTGTTCATCGCGTCTACGGCCCGCGCGTGGTCTCCGCTCAGCTTCGACCACGCCTCCTGCCCGAGCTGCACCGCGTCCGGGTCGTTGTGGTACTCCCGGGACGTCGCCAGGTTCTCCTTGAGGCTCGCCTCCGCCGACGCGCTGTACTTCGGCATGTCGCCCGTACCGCTCTTCGGCTTGACCTCGCGCATGACCTGGGCCGTCTGCGTCAGGTACTTGCCGCCCTTGGCGCTGTACTCGGCCAGTACCAGCGTGGCGCTTCCCGCCTGGTTAACCCAGTTCTGGAAAGCCGTGGCCGCCTCGCCCTCCCAGCCCTTGACCTTGTGGTCCTTAAGCTTGTTTCCGATCTCCTCGATCGTTGCGGCGGCCTCGGTGAGTTGCGTCCCACGGGCGCTGACCGCCTCATCGTCGAGCGCCGCAATCATTGCGTAGAGCTGTGCGTGCGTGTAGCTCTCGAATCCGCTCATCCGAAATCAATACCCTTCCCCGTCCGGTTCGGCTGCGGGCCTTCGGCCGTCTTCTCCGCGTACGGGTCACGCTTCTCGACGTACTGGTCGTGGGCCTGCTTGGCCAGGGCGGCCATGCGGCGCTTCGCCTCCTCGTCCACCCCGCTGTAGCCCTTGCCCGCGGACTGGACGGCGATACCCAGCGCCTCGATCTGCACTGCGAGCCCCTTCGACAGCTTCTGCAGCTCCGAGTGCACGATGTTGTACGACGTGTTGAGCTTGTCGGCCGCGGGGAAGCCCGTGCCCAGGACCCCGGTCGGCATCGTGCCGTCCGCCAGCTTCCCGTGGTGCGCCGGGGAATCCTGAAGCTTCGTCAGGAGTCCGTCCACCAGGTTCTTGTAGTCCTTCAGGTCGTCGTACTGGATCCGCAGCGCCGCCGCCGCGCCCTGCGCGGCCGCCTGGGCTGCGATCCCGGCCGACACTCCTGCCGCGATGTCGACCCCGAACAGACCTGCCCCGTTGTCCTCTGCCACGTTGGCCTCCCGACTCCCCGTCATCCCCGTGGTCGCGGCGCTCACGCCGCTTCCCATCCCCGTTCGCACCCGCGTGCACACGTACACGCGCGTCCGTACCGATCACTCTAGCGACCGGTACCGACAGCCCCAAGTCCGGGGTTGCACATGCAATGTGGTTCACACGGTCACGAGTTGGGCGCACCCACCGCCGCGGACGGCCTGATCGGCAGCCGGTTGACCGGTCGGCCCGTGGCCGCGCGGACCGCTGAGGCCACCGCCGCCGGGGTCGTCACCACCGGGACGGCGCTCGCCGCCTTCGCGCCGAAGGGGGCCACCACGTCCCGCTCCTCGACCAGTTTGACGATGCGGACCGCCGGGGCGTCCAGCGCCGTCGGCAGGGCGTAGCCCGTCAGGTCCGGGTGGCGGACCAGGCCGGCGACCGTGCGGAGGTTCTCCGTCAGGGCCGCGCCCACGCCCTGGGTGACGCCCGCCTCGATACGGGCCTCCAGCTGGCGGGGGTTCAGGATGCGGCCCACGTCCTGGGCGACGGCGAGTTCCACGACCCGTACCGAGCCCAGTTCGATGTCCACGTCCACCACCGCGCGGATCGCGCAGAAGGCGAGGCCCACGAAGGCGTCGCCCTGGCCGTCCCCGTCCAGCGGTTCCGTCGGGTGGGGGCGGCACTGGGCCGTCGCCCAGAGTTCCTTGCCGGCCATCGCCTCCGCGACCGACATGGAGAACGCGCCGTCGTACGAGGTGATGCGGCCTTCCTGGATCTGCAGCAGCTCCGTCGACATGCCCAGCTTGTGAGCCATCGGCTGGAGGAGCTGGGTGCGGACCATCTTGGCCGCCCGCTCCACCGCGCCGCCCGACACCCACGTGTGGCGGCCGTGCGCCGACGGGCCGGCCGGCGGCTGGTCGGTGTCCACCGGGGCCATGGTGACCTCGTCGACGCCCAGGACCTCCTGGACGATCTGGCGGGCCAGCGTGGCGAAGCCCTGGCCGGTGTCGACGGCCGCGCAGATGACCGTCGCCGCGCCGCCCACCACCTTGACGGTGGCCGTGGAGACCTCGTCGGTGCCCTCCGCGCCGAGCATGTGCACCATGCCGACGCCGTAGCCGACCCCGCGCCGTACCGCGCCCGGTTCGCCCGCGCCCTCGGGGCCGCCCGGCAGCAGCCACTCGTCCTCGGGGGCGTCCTTCGGCAGAGCGGGCAGTTCGAAGTCGCGCACCGCGCGCAGCAGTTCGGCCACCGGCGCCGGGCAGGTCACCGTCTGGCCGGTGGGGAGCAGGTCGCCCGTCGCCAGGACGTTGCGCAGGCGCAGCTCGGCCCCGTCGATGCCGAGGGCGGCCGCGAGCTTGTCCATCTGACCCTCGTACGCGGCGCACACCTGCATGGCGCCCTCGCCACGGACGTGGCCCGACGGCGGGTTGTTGGTGCGTACCGCCCAGCCCTCGACGAAGGCGTGCGGAACGACGTACGGGCCGCAGGCGAAGGCGACCGCCGCGGCCAGGGATTCCGAGGAGGCGTCGGCGTACGCGCCCGCGTCCATCAGGATCTGCGCCTCGACCTTGACCAACCGGCCCTCCGCGTCCGCGTGGTGGCGGTAGCGCAGCAGCGTCGGGTGCCGGTGGGTGTGGCCGAGGAAGGACTCCTCGCGGGTGGCGACCAGTTTGACCGGGCAGCCCGTGCGCAGGGCGAGCAGGCCGAGCGGCAGCTGGAAGGCGGCGTCCTCGCGGTCCGCCGTCGCGCCCGGCACGCCGGTGACGACGACGCGCACGCGGTCCGGATCCAGTCCGAAGCATGCGGCGGCCAGGTCGCGGTCGGTGTGCGGGTCGGTGGACGCGGTGTAGAGCTCCACGCCGCCGTCGGGGCGCGGCACGGCCAGCCCGGCCTCGGCGCCGATGGGCGCGGGGTCCTGGCGGCCGATCCGGTACAAGCCCTCGACCACGACCTCGCCGGTGGCCTCCGGGTCGCCGTAGCGGAGCGGGATGTGCCGGATCAGGTTGCCGTCGGGGTGCAGGGCGGGGGCGCCGAAGGACTGCTCGGGGTCGGTGACCGGGTCGAGGAGTTCGTACTCGACGGCGATCGCGGCCGCGGCGAGCCGGGCGGTGTCCGGGTGGTCGGCGGCGACGGCGGCGATGGGCTCGCCGTGGTGGCGTACGACGTCGTGCGCGAAGACCGGCCGGTCGGCGATGCGGCGGCCGTGCGTGGTGGCGCCGGGCACGTCGGCGTGGGTGACGACGGCGCGTACGCCGGGCATCTCGGCGGCGGCCGTGGTGTCGATGGACAGGATCCGGGCGTGGGCGTGCGGGGAGCGCAGCACGGCGGCCCACAGGAGGCCCTCGGCCCACAGGTCGGCGGCGTAGGGGAAGGTGCCCTCGGTCTTGGCGCGGGTGTCCGCGGCCGGGACGGAGGCGCCGATTCCGCGCGGTTCCTGCGGCTCGGTGGCCTCGGATCCGCCGGCGGCCATCGTCGTCACCGTGGTGTTCACCGTTGTCGTCGCGGTCGCCGCGTCCTGCCCGCTCACGCCGTGCCTCCGTGGTGGATGCCGCCCTCGCCGGGCGCTGCCTGGTGCGGGATACGCGGCTCCGGTGCGCCCGGCCCCGTGCCCGAACCCGGTGCCGCGGGCTCGGCGGCTGCCGCCTCGCGCTCGGCCACGACCTCGCGCACGGCGTCGACGACTCCCGCGTAGCCGGAGCAGCGGCAGAGGTTGCCGCACAGGGCCTGCCGGGTCTCCAGCTCGCTGGGGGCGTGGTTGCCCTCCAGCAGGTCGTGGATCGTCATGGCCATGCCGGGCACGCAGAACCCGCACTGCACCCCGCCCGACCTGCACAACGCCTGCTGGACGTCCGAAAGTTCCCCGTCGGTCGCGAGACCCTCGACGGTACGGACCTCGCTGCCGGCGGCGGTCGCCGCGGGCACCAGGCAGGAGGCGACGAGCCGGCCGTCGACCTGCACGGCGCAGGCGCCGCACTCGCCCTGCGAGCAGCCGTCCTTGGCGCCGGCGAGGCCGAGGCGCTCGCGCAGCACGTACAGCAGGGACTCGCCGATCCAGGCGCCGGTGACGGGCCGGTCGGCGCCGTTGACGCGCAGGACGTAGGAGGCCGACGGGTGCTCGTGATGGGTGGCGGCCCCGGCGGTCGATTCTTCTTCGTACGTCGCCACCTCGACCGGGACACCTTCGGCGGTGTCCGCGTCCGGGAGTCCGTCCGCGCTGTCGGCGGTGTCCGCGGTCGGCGTCAGGTCGGCCGGGGGCTCCTCCTCGGCCGGCCCGTCCCCGTTCCCGGGGTCGGACTCCGCTCCGGCCGACTCCGCCGCGTGGGCGTCCGCGTGGGCGTCCTCGCGGCCGTCCTCGCGGCCGTCCTCGTAGGCGTCCTTGTGGGCACCCTGCGGCGAGGCTTCGTGCGCGGCTCCGTGCCCCTCCGTGGGCGCGGGCTCCGGCACGTGGCCGAAGGCGCTGAAGCCGTGCCCGTCGGTGGCGTCGGTGCCGTCGGGCCGCGCGGCCTCGGCGGCCGGCGCCTGCTCCTGCGCGCGCACTCCGCCGAAGAGGTCCAGGCCGCCGGAGGTCACCGACTGCTGCTCGACGGCGGCCACGGCGGCGACGGCCGCGGCGGCCTGCTCCGCGTACCCGGCGTACTCGTCCTGGCCCGTGTGGCCGGGGCGCTCCACGTGCCCCGTGTGCCCCGTGTGATCGGCGGCCCTCGCTCCCTCGGCCGGCTCCGCCGCCGGGCCGTGCGCGGCCTCGATGTCGTGCGGGGCCTGGTGCACCGGCTCGCCCTCGGGCAGCGGCGTGCCCACCCCGGGCCCGCCCAGCACCCGCGGCCCGCGCCCCGCGGCGCCCACCCCGGGCCCGCCGAGCAGCCGCCCGGCGGCGTGCGCGGTCGCTTCGGCCGCGGCCGAAGCGGCGGCGGCCTCGTCCGTACCGGGCAGCGCACCGAAGCCCGCCGCACCGGCGCCCGTACCCGCCCCGGGATCCGCGTGCGGGTCCCCGGCGGGCTGCTGCGTCAGGTAGGCCCACGGAGCCGGGGCGCCGCCCGGCAGCGTCGCCGGGGCCTGGCTCCAGTCGGCGTCCAGCCCGCCCGGCCGGAAGTCGTTCTGCTGCTCGGAGTACTGGTCGGGGTACTGGTCGGGGTACTGGTCGAACTCGGGCACGGCCCACTGCCCGGTCGCCGAAGCGTCCGCCTCGGGCTGGTGCGCGACCTCCGGGAAGCGCCACTCGGCGGTCGCGCTCGAGTCGGCCGCCTGCTGCTCCGGCTCGGCCTCGGCGAAGGCCGCCGCGACCGACGCCGGGATCGGGATCGACGCCGGAATCGGACCGCCCACCGACCCGGACCCCGGGCCCTGCCCGTGGCCCGCGCCGGAGCCCTGGCCGGCACCGGTCGCGTGCGCCGCGTCCGCCTGCCCCGTGCCGCCGGCCTCCGGCCACTGCACCGGAATCGTCCATGTGCCCGTGGCCGCGGGATCCGTACTGCCCGAGCCGAGCGGAACGATCATCGGCGGCGGCACGTAGCCGTGCCCGGGTGCCGCGAGCGGCTCCCCGGTGCCGAGCGCGTCCAGCATGTCCTGCGGCAGTTTCACGAAGGCCGTGGCGTCCGAGTCGTACTCGCCGCCCTGCGGGACGGGTTCCCAGCCCCAGCCCGCCGTGCCGTTCCCCTGGGTCACGTTCTCGTTCTCGTTCTCGCTCATGAGGTCAGCGCCCTCCCGAGGGCCCTGCGCGCCAGCACGGCCACCGTCCGCCGCAGATGCAGTACTCCGGGAGCGACCGGTTCGCCCTGGTCGGGCACGCAGGCGGCCGCGACGTACTCGCCGAAGGCCTCCAGTGCCTCGGGGGCCAGGCTCCGCCCGCCGTCCCAGTCGATCAGCGAGGCCACCCACTGCTCGGCCTCCAGCGGCCGCAGCGGCATCGGGGCGACCGCGCCGATCGCGCAGCGCACGCCCCGGCGCGCGGGATCCAGGACGAGCCCCACGGAGGCCATCGCGCGCCCGGGCCCGGTACGGCCCGTGGCCTTCAGGAACACCTGCGGCGCGTGCAGCAGGGGCACCCGTACGAAGCCGATCAGTTCACCGGGCCGCAGCATCTCGCGGCCGGCCAGCAGGTACGACACCGGGATCTCCCGCTGCCCGTCCGGGCCGACGATGACGAGTACGGCCTCCAGCGCGGCCAGCACGGGCAGTGCGTCACCCGTGGGCGCGGCGGTGGCGATGTTGCCGCCGAGGGTGCCGGCGTTGCGGATCTGCGGGGGGCCGGCGGCGCGGGCGGCGGCGGCCAGTGCGGGGATCAGAGCGGCGAAATCCGGCCGCCCCATCCGTGCGTGCGTGAGGCCCGCGCCGAGCAGCGCGTGGCCGTCCTGGTACTGCCAGCCGCGGATCTCGTTGATCCGGCCCAGGCCCACCAGGGCGGCGGGCCGCAGCAGCCCGGCGTTGACGGCGGCCATCAGGTCGGTGCCGCCCGCGACCGGCACGGCGGCGGGCATGGCGGTGAGCGCCGCCACGGCCTCGTCGAGCGAGGCCGGCAGCGTCACGGACTGCGCCGCCTGCGGGCCCTGCGGCCCCTGAGGTGAATCCAGTGCGTGCGGTGCGTGCGTGGTCAACCCAGCTGCCCCTTCCCGATGTCCCGGTTCCGGCGCTCACGCCTGTTCCGCCGTACGGTACGTGCTCACCGCCGGGACGTGGCAACTCTGGCACATCTTCCGGGCCGCCCGGCGCGAGGGTCTGCCCACCGCCCCCGCCGCCGCGCGCGGTGTCCCGTACGGGGCGTAGGGCCCTGTCGCAGCGCCTTCGGCAGCCCTCCTCCCCGATTGCCCGATTTTCCCCGTATAGCAGGAAATTGAGCCAGAGTTCCGCTCCCGTTCTCTTTGGGTTCCGGTTCACTCCGTCACCCACTTGTCACACGTTCGGGGGCGCGCCCTCGAACGGGCGACCCGGCACCCCGGGCCGCCGTTGCCGCGGCAACGGGCCGCCGGGCGGCCGAAAATCGACCCCCTGCGCCTCCAACCGCGCGTAGTGCGCGGCCATCCGCCCCTCGAACCACGCGAAGTCGCGCTCCGGGGGCTCGGGCTGCCACGACCACACCACCTCGGCGAAAGCCACCAGCCGCGGGAACACCTGGTAGTCGACCCGGTCCTGGTTCTCCATCACCTCGGTCCAGACGTTGGCCTGCGCGCCCAGCACCCGGGCGGCGGCCTCCGGCGACAGCTTCGGCGGCACCGGCTCGAAGCGGTAGACGTCCTCCAGCGAGCGCACGTACCCGATGGGCATCGGCTCGTCGGCGCCGCCCGCCTGCCGGTGGTCCAGGTACACCTGCTGCTCGGGACACATGACCACGTCGTGCCCGGCCTCGGCGGCGGCGATCCCGCCCGCGTAGCCGCGCCAGGAGGACACCGCGGCGCCGTCCGCGAGCCCGCCCTCCAGGATCTCGTCCCAGCCGATCAGCCGCCGCCCGCGCGCGGCCAGCCAGCCGTCGAAGTGCCGGACGAACCAGGACTGCAGCCCGTCCTCCCCGTCCACACCCAGCTCGCGGATCCGCTCCTGGGCCACCGCGGAGGCCTTCCACTGCGCCTTGGGGCATTCGTCCCCGCCCACGTGCACGAAGGGTGAGACCTCCGCCGGGAAGAGTTCCAGCAGCTCCTCGAAGACCCCCTCGTAGAAGCGCAGCACGGCCTCGGTGGGCGCGAGCACGTTCTCGGTGATGCCCCAGTCGTCCCACACCCCGAGCGCCGCGGTGTCGACCACGTCGGTGTTCCCCAGCTCCGGGTACGCGGCGATGGCGGCCTGCGAATGCCCCGGTACGTCGATCTCCGGCACCACCCGTACGTGCCGCTCGGCGGCGTACGCGACGATCTCGCGGATGTCGTCCTGCGTGTAGTACCCGCCGTGCGGGGTCTCGTTCCACAGCGGCGAGGCCCGGTGCCCCCACCGGCTGCGCGGGCGCCACCCGCCGACCTCGGTGAGGCGCGGGTGGCGCTTGATCTCGATCCGCCAGCCCTGGTCGTCGGTCAGGTGCAGGTGCAGGACGTTGAGCTTGTGCGCGGCGAGCAGGTCGATGTAGCGCAGTACGCCGTCCTTGGGCATGAAGTGCCGGGCCACGTCCAGCATCATCCCGCGCCAGCCGAACCGCGGACCGTCCACGACGGATGCGTACGGCAGGCTCCACGTGCGGCCGGGCAGCGGAGCCTTCCGGTACGCGTCGGGCCCCAGCAGCTGCCGCAGCGTCTGGGCGCCCCAGAACAGCCCGGCCGCGCTCGCGCCGGTCAGCTCCGCCCCGTCCGGGCCGATGTCGATGCGGTACGACTCCGGCCCCCGGTCCCACTCGACGTCCGGGTCGATGCGCAGCCGCAGCTCCGCCCGCACGCCGGCCCCGGCGGCGGGCAGCTCCCAGCCGGTGGCCGCTCCCAGTTCCCGCCGCAGCCAGCGCGCGAGGGGACCGGCTCCCGGCCCGGCGTCGAGGAGCGGCTCGGGCCCGAACGTGAAGCGGCGCCCGTCCTCGTCGAGAAGAGCGACCCGGGGTACCGGGATCAAGTCCATGCGTCAGCCCTTCACGACTGCGTGCGCGGGTTGCGCCCTGCGCAACGCTCGTTCCGCAGGGCGCTCGTCGCGCCGACCCTAACGCTCCGTGCGGGCACGGCAAAGACCCCCGGACGCGCTGTGGCGCACCGGGGGTCTCGGTCCCGCGAAAGAGGGAGGCCGGGGGGCGGACTACTTGTCCTTGCCGCCCTTGTCCTTGTCCCCACCGGGGCCCATGGACTCGTAGATCTCCTTGCACATGGGGCAGACCGGGTACTTCTTGGGATCCCGGCCCGGCACCCAGACCTTGCCGCAGAGCGCGACGACGGGGGTGCCCCCGAGCGCGCTCTCCATGATCTTGTCCTTCTGGACGTAGTGGGCGAAGCGCTCGTGGTCGCCGTCACCGTGCGACACCTGCGGCGTCGGCTCTACGAGGGTCCCCGTGCCAGTCCCGCGCTCGGGCTCAAGAGTGCTCATGGAACCCAGGGTACTTAACCCCGCGCCCGTCAGTTGAGCGACGGGTCGTCCGGATAGGTGGCGACCATCGCGAGGTCGCTGCGCTGGCGGCGCAGCACCGCCCGCCAGAGCCGCTCCGGGTCGGGAAAGGACACGTCACCGGGCTCCGACTCCACCACGTACCAGGCGCCCTCGCCGAGCTCGGCCTCCAGCTGGCCCGGACCCCAGCCGGAGTAACCGGCGAAGATCCGCAAGGCCCCCAGGGCCGCGGCCAGCAGCTCCGGCGGCATCTCCAGGTCGACCAGTCCGATGGCCCCGTGCACGCGGCGCCAGCCGAGCGGACCCTCCTCGCCCGGGATCACCGCGAGCCCCAGGGCCGAGTCCATGGCCACCGGTCCGCCCTGGAAGACCACACCGGGGGCGCCGGCCAGCGGCGCCCAGGGCAGCAGGACGTCGCCGACGCCCACGGGCGTCGGCCGGTTGAGGACCACGCCGAGGGAGCCCTGCTCGTCGTGGTCGAGGAGCAGCACCACCGCGCGGTCGAAATTCGGGTCCGCAAGGGCTGGGGTGGCCACGAGCAACCGCCCTGTGAGGGAGGACACCTCGGTCATGCCGCCATGATCCCGCACATCGGCCGATTCCGGGGAGCGGGCGCGGAGATCGGATCACCCGCAGCTCAGGGCGCACGGCAGCAGCGAGGAGCGCGCACGGACGGCCCAGGCGGAACGCAACGCTCCGCCATGTGGTGGATACGGAGGGTGTTGTGCCGAATTCATGACAGTCCTACGGCCACGTCGGCCTTACGAACAAGGGGGTGGTGGCCCTTACCCTTTCCCCTGGCCCCCTGCCCACCCCTCTCCGGAACGCGAGATTCATGACCGGCATCAGTGACGATGTACTGCTTGTCCACGGCGGTACCCCGCTCGAGGGCGAGATCCGTGTCCGTGGTGCGAAGAACCTCGTGCCCAAGGCCATGGTCGCCGCTCTGCTCGGCAGCGGACCCAGTCGGCTGCGCAACGTTCCCGACATCCGTGACGTGCGCGTCGTCCGCGGGCTGCTCCAGCTGCACGGGGTGACGGTCCGCCCCGGCGAGGAGCCGGGCGAGCTCGTCCTCGACCCCACCCACGTCGAGAGCGCGAACGTCGCGGACATCGACGCGCACGCGGGTTCCTCGCGCATCCCGATCCTGTTCTGCGGCCCCCTGCTGCACCGGCTCGGCCACGCCTTCATCCCGGGCCTGGGCGGCTGCGACATCGGCGGTCGGCCGATCGACTTCCACTTCGACGTGCTCCGCCAGTTCGGCGCGACCATCGAGAAGCGCGAGGGCGGTCAGTACCTGGAAGCCCCGCAGCGCCTGCGCGGCTGCAAGATCCGCCTGCCCTACCCGTCGGTCGGCTCGACCGAGCAGGTGCTGCTGACGGCCGTCCTGGCCGAGGGCGTCACCGAGCTCAGCAACGCCGCGGTGGAGCCGGAGATCGAGGACCTCATCTGCGTCCTGCAGAAGATGGGCGCGATCATCTCCGTCGACACCGACCGGACGATCCGGATCACCGGTGTCGACCGCCTCGGCGGCTACAACCACAAGGCCCTTCCGGACCGTCTGGAGGCCGCGTCCTGGGCTTCCGCGGCGCTGGCGACCGGCGGCAACATCTACGTGCGCGGCGCCCAGCAGCGCTCGATGATGACGTTCCTGAACACCTTCCGCCGGGTCGGCGGGGCGTTCGAGATCGACGACGACGGCATCCGCTTCTGGCACCCGGGCGGCCCGCTCAACGCCATCGCGCTGGAGACGGACGTCCACCCCGGCTTCCAGACCGACTGGCAGCAGCCGCTGGTCGTGGCCCTGACGCAGGCCTCGGGCCTGTCGATCGTCCACGAGACGGTCTACGAGTCGCGGCTCGGCTTCACCTCCGCGCTCAACCAGATGGGTGCTCACATCCAGCTGTACCGCGAGTGCCTGGGCGGCAGCGCCTGCCGCTTCGGCCAGCGCAACTTCCTGCACTCGGCGGTCGTCTCCGGCCCCACCAAGCTGCAGGGCGCCGACCTGGTCATCCCCGACCTGCGCGGCGGCTTCTCGTACCTGATCGCGGCGCTGGCCGCCGAGGGCACCTCGCGCGTCCACGGCATCGACCTGATCAACCGCGGCTACGAGAACTTCATGGAGAAGCTCGTGGAACTCGGCGCGAAGGTCGAGCTGCCCGGCGGCGACGTCGTCTGACGCCGAACGAGCCGAACGAGCCGTACGAGCCGCACCGCGCGCGCCGCGTACGCAGCAGCCCCCCGGGCCCCGCACAGGGCCCGGGGGGCTTTCTCGTGGCCGCCCGCAGCCGGGTGGGGCATGCCAAGGGCATACCAGGGCCCCGCCAAGGGCCCTGACGGGGCCTCACAGGGCCTGGCGGACCGCCCCGGACCTCCGGGGCCGGGCCCGGTCGGCGCGGCTCCCCCGGCCCGCGTCCCGTCCGCCCGCGTCCGTCCGCTTCCGTCCCCGTCCGTCCGGCCCGATCCGCCCGCCCCCGTCCGTCCGCCCGTCCGGCCCCGGACAAGCCGAAGGGCGGCCACCCCGCCCGGGGGTGACCGCCCATCGTCGTTCTGCGTACTACTGCCGTTCCAAGGGCCTGCACGGCCCTCGGCGCCGGGGCAGGACTACTTGCCCTTGGCGGCTTCCTTGAGCTTGGAGCCCGCGGAGACCTTCACGCTGTAGCCGGCCGGGATCTGGATGGGGTCGCCGGTCTGCGGGTTGCGCGCGGTGCGAGCGGCACGGTGGGTGCGCTCGAAGGTCAGGAAGCCGGGGATGGTGACCTTCTCGTCGCCCTTGGCGACAATCTCGCCAACGGTCTCGGCGAGCGCGGCCAGAACGGCGTCGGCGTCCTTGCGGGTCACCTCGGCGCGCTCGGACAGAGCGGCCACCAGCTCACTGCGGTTCATGTTGTACTCCCGTGTTCAACTTGCCTTAGAGGCGTGAGATCGAAGCCGATGCTGCCAGGGCCCTAGGACAGTCCCCGGACCCGGGTCTGAACGTCAGACCCTCTCGCCCGGTTACGCATCCTGCCCCCACCAGCGGCGGGAAAGCCAATCCGGCACCCGTCGGGGTCACACGAAAAGCGCCACAGTCACACCGTGGTGACGCTCCGTCCATGCCCTCGCTCACACGCCGCTGCGGACCGCGGACCTCGCGGGCATCCCCGCAACACTAGAGGCGGCCCGCTGGGCCCGCATCTCGCGACGCGCCGGTTGCGGAGCGCCGTGAGGGCTGTCACAGCCGGGCTCAGGCCCCCGTGGCGGCCTTGCGGACGGCGCCCGCGACCGCGCCCGCCACCTTGTCGTTGAACACCGACGGGATGATGTAGTTCGCGTTCAGCTCGTCCTCGCCGACGACGTCCGCCAGCGCGCTCGCGGCGGCCAGCATCATCTCGGTGTTCACGGTGCGGGACTGGGCGTCCAGCAGACCGCGGAAGACACCCGGGAAGACCAGCACGTTGTTGATCTGGTTCGGGAAGTCGGAGCGGCCGGTGGCCACGACGGCGGCGGTCTGGCGGGCGACGGCCGGATCCACCTCGGGGTCCGGGTTCGCGAGCGCGAAGACAATCGCGCCTTCCGCCATCGCGGCGACGTCCTCGCCGGACAGCACGTTGGGGGCCGAGACGCCGATGAACACGTCGGCGCCGACCACGGCCTCCTTCAGCGTGCCCGTGTAGCCCTCGGGGTTGGTGTTGTCGGCGATCCAGCGCAGCGGGGAGTCTGCGGCGGCGTCCACGAGGTCGGGGCGGTCCGCGTGCACGACGCCGTGGATGTCGGCGCTCACCGCGTTCTTGACGCCCGCCGCGAGCAGCAGCTTGAGGATGGCGGTACCGGCCGCGCCGGCGCCCGACATGACGACCTTGACGTCGCCAACTGCCTTGCCCACCACGCGCAGTGCGTTGGTGAGGGCCGCGAGCACGACGATCGCGGTGCCGTGCTGGTCGTCGTGGAAGACGGGGATGTCGAGCGCCTCGCGCAGCCGGGCCTCGATCTCGAAGCAGCGCGGCGCGGAGATGTCCTCCAGGTTGATGCCCGCGAAGCCGGGGGCGATGGCCTTGACGATGGCGACGATCGCGTCGGAATCCTGGGTGTCGAGGCAGATCGGCCAGGCGTCGATGCCGGCGAAGCGCTTGAAGAGGGCCGCCTTGCCCTCCATGACGGGCAGCGCGGCCATCGGGCCGATGTTGCCGAGGCCCAGCACGGCCGAACCGTCCGTCACGACTGCGACGGAGTTGCGCTTGATGGTGAGGCGGCGCGCGTCCTCGGGGTTCTCGGCGATCGCCATGCACACGCGGGCCACGCCCGGGGTGTAGATCATCGAGAGGTCGTCACGGTTGCGGATGGGGTGCTTGGACGCCATCTCGATCTTGCCGCCGAGGTGCATCAGGAAGGTGCGGTCGGAGACCTTGCCGAGGCTGACGCCCTCGATGCCGCGCAGCTTCTCGACGATCTCGTCCGCGTGCGCCGTGGAGGTCGCGGCGATGGTGACGTCGATCCGGAGCTTCTCGTGGCCGGATGCGGTCACGTCGAGGCCGGTGACCGAGCCGCCGGAGGACTCCACGGCGGTGGTGAGCTGGGAGACCGCGGTTCCGCTCGCGGGCACTTCCAGACGGACCGTCATCGAATACGAGACGCTGGGCGCCGTTGCCATGGCCGTGTTCCTCTTCTGTCCCTGGTTCGCTGTAACACACAGAGCCCCGCTGCACAGCCGGTGCGGCAGGGCCTGTTGTCCGATCGTCCCACCTACCAGCCAGTACAAGGTAACCAGCTACAAAATTCGGAAAGACTCTTCCACCATACGAGATTCGAGAGGTGTTCGGAATGGTGGGGTCATACAAAACAGGTCCGCGTCCCCCACAGGTGGGGGACGCGGACCTGGTAATTCATACGTCTATGACACCGACCCGCCATGCTCGCCTCGCGGCAAGTGGTCGCTCTGAGCGACGAAGGTTGGGCCCGGGGGCTTGGATCGAGTCGGTGCCGTACTCAGGCTAACAAAGGATCGCCGAAAGTGATCCCCCTGCTCGCGGTCGTATCCGAGCACCACGCTCATGGCCGCGGACCATCCGGACGTACGCAGTCCCGACCCGGCCGGGACCCCGGCGGTGAACCGCCACCGCCGGGCCGATCCGCACGGGATCCGCTACGGCAGCAGCAGCTCCGGCACCCCGTCCGCGTCCGGCTTGTCCCGGTCCGCCGAGACCACCGTCAACTGCTGCGTCGCACGCGTCAGCGCCACGTACAGCACCCGCAGGCCCGCCGGGGACTCGTCCGCGATCTCCGCCGGGGAGACGACCACCGTGGCGTCGTACTCCAGGCCCTTGGCCTCCAGGCTGCCCAGCGCCACCGCCCGCCCGCCGAGGTCCGCGAGCCAGCCCGCGGCCTCCGCGCGCCGGTCCATGGCCACGACCACGCCGACCGTGCCGTCCACCTGCTCCAGCAGCCGCCGGGTCTCCTCCCGCACCGCCGTGCCCAGGTCACCCCGGGCGGCCGTGAAGCGCGGCTCCAGCCCCGTAGAGCGCACCGCGGTCGGCGCCTCCATGCCGGGCATCGCCAGGCGCAGCACCCGGGAGGCGACCTCGGCGACCTCGGCCGGGTTGCGGTAGTTCACCGTCAGGGTGAACCGCCGGCGCGGGCGCGAGCCCAGGGCCTCGTCGCGGGCCGCGGCGGCCTCCGCCGGGTCCGTCCAGGAGGACTGCGCCGGGTCGCCGACGACCGTCCAGGTGCCGTGCCGGCCCCGGCGGCCCACCATCCGCCACTGCATGGGCGTCAGGTCCTGGGCCTCGTCCACGATGACGTGCGCGTACTCGGTGCGCTCCGCCGCGAGCCGCTCGGCCCGCTCCCACTGGGTCTCCTCGCGGGTCGGCATCAGCTCCTCCAGCCCGCTGAGCTGGTCGAGCGGGTCCATCTCCCGTCGGCGCTTCGGCCGCGCCGGGGCGCCGAGCAGCTGCTGGAGCTCGTCCAGCAGCGCCACGTCGTGCACCGACAGGGGGCCCTTGCCGTCCGGACCCACCCGGCGCAGCGAGCGGGCCAGCTGGCGGCTCTCGCGCGGGTTGAGGTCCCGGCGCGACCAGCGGCCGAGGTGGCGCTCGTCGGCGAGCGCGGCGAGCACCACGCGCGGGGTCAGCTCGGGCCACCAGGCATTGAGGAAGCCGATGAAGGCGTCCTCGGTGGAGATGTCCTCGTCGAAGGCGGAGCGCAGCTCGGCGGCCAGCTCCGGGTCGCTGTGCCGGCCGGCGCCGCCGGACTTCGAGTAGAGGGCGTCGAGCAGCAGCTTGCGGGCGCGCGGGCGCAGCAGGTTGACCGGGGCGGTGCCGCTGAGCACGTTCTGGCGGATCCGGTTCAGCTCGTCGGCCTCCAGCTCCTGGCGGCGGCCGAAGGCCACCACGCGCAGCCGGTCGGGGGCGCCGCCGAGCTCCAGCGCGCCGCGCACGGCCTTGCGGAGCACCTTCAGCATCCGCGACGAGCCCTTGACGCGGGCCACGGCCGGGGAGTCGTAGGTGGTGGCCTCCGCGCCGTCGACGAGCGAGCCCAGCGCCCGGATGGCCACCTGGCCCTCCTCGCCGAGCGAGGGCAGCACGCCCTCGGTGTACGCGACGAGCAGCGGGGTCGGGGAGACGATCAGGATGCCGCCGGAATAGCGGCGCCGGTCCTGGTAGAGCAGGTAGGCGGCGCGGTGCAGGGCGACGGCGGTCTTGCCGGTGCCGGGACCGCCCGCGACCTCGGCGACGGAGGTGGCGGGGGCCCGGATGACCAGGTCCTGCTCGGCCTGGATGGAGGAGACGATGTCGCGCATGGAGTGCGTACGGGCCCGCCCGAGGGCGGCCATCAGGGCGCCGTCGCCGATGGCGGGCAGCTCCCGGCCGTCCATGAACGCGGTGACCTCGGGACGCATCAGGTCGTCCTCGACGCCCAGCACCTTGCGGCCCTTGGAGCGGATGACGCGGCGGCGCACGACCCGGCCGGGGTCCTTGGGCGTGGACCGGTAGAACGGCGCGGCGGCCGGCGCGCGCCAGTCGATGACCAGCGGCGCGTAGTCGGAGTCCAGGACTCCGATGCGGCCGATGTGCAGCGTCTCGGCGATGTCGGCCGTGAGGTCCTCGCGGATCGCGTCGTCGGCGGGCTCGACGGAGGTGTAGGCGCCGTCCGCACCTCGCTCCCCGTCCTTGCCGAGCACCAGGTCGACGCGGCCGAAGAGGAAGTCCTCGAACTCGTTGTTCAGCCGGTTCAGGTGAATGCCCGCCCGGAAGACCTGCGCGTCGCGCTCGGCGAGCGCGCCTGGCGTACCCACCTGGCCGCGCTTGGCGGCGTCGTTCATCAGGAACTCGGCCTCGTGGATCTTCTCCTCGAGGCGTCGGTACACCTGGTCGAGATGCGTCTGCTCGACCGCGATCTCCCGATCGCGGACGGAATCCGCCGTGCTGTCGACAGCGGCATTCTGCGCGGCCACCAAGGCCCCCTTCTGACGTGCATGGGCGACCGTCAAAGGTACGCGAATCGGCCCCCTGTCCGCACGCCCGTTCCGGAACCGGTCTCGCGGGGTGGACACGGGGCGGTGCGCCTGCCTACCGGGACCCGGCCGCCAGGGCCCGGCGGCGGTGCCGGGCCACGCGCTCCCGGTTGCCGCAGCGTTCGCTGGAGCACCATCGGCGCCGGTGCCCCCGGGAGGTGTCCAGGTAGACGCGGGTGCAGCCGTCGCCGGCGCAGGCCCGCAGCAGTGCCAGGTCACCGGGGTCGGTGAGCAGCTCGACGGCGTCCCGGGCGACGGCCGCGAGCAGCGCGCCGCACTCCACGCCGCCGCACAACTCCCGCACGAGGTGCCCTTCCTGGTCCCGTACGGCGCACAGGCCGGGGGGTGGTCCGGCGGCCAGCGCGTTGACCCGGGACAGGGCGGGCTCGTCGGGATCGGTGCCGAGCAGCTCCGCCCGTACGAGCGTCTCCACGTCGGCGCGCAGCGACCGGAAGGCCGCGGCCCAGTCGGGTCCCACCCGGGCGAGCGGAGTCCGGTCGGGCACCAGTCCCGCCCCGGCGAGCCACAACCGCAGCCCGTCGCCGTCCGGGATCCCCTCCCGGGGGGTGAAGGTGGCCACCAGGTCCAGGCAGATCCGCCCGGAATCGAACCGCATGCCGTCAGCCTCCCGTCGTGGGGTGCCGTACCAGACTGCCGCCCGGCGGGTCCGAGCGGAAGCCCCCGAACCGGTGGGTCGCCCTTCCGCTGCACGAAGCGTCCCCCGCGCCGCCCGCACGTGCGGGCTGACGCCGGCCGCTTTCGGCTTCGCCGGCCCCCTCAGCCTCGCCGGAGGGGCGCAAGGATGGCTAGGGCGACGGGGGGTTGTCGTGGAGGAGGCGTTGGAAGAGGCGGTGGTCACGCCATGCGCCGTTGATGTGGAGATAGCGCGGCGCGAGGCCGAACTGTTCGAAGCCGGCCTTCGCCAGCACGCGCTGCGACGCCAGGTTGTCGACCAGGGTGCCCGCCTCCACCCGGTGCAGAGCCAGCTCGTCGCGGGCGACCCGGCAGACCTCCTCGACGGCCGCGGTGGCCAGCCCCTTGCCGTGCCAGTCCCGGTCGACCCAGTACCCCACGCCGCCGCTGCACAGCGGTCCGCGCACGATGGAGCCGAGGTTGATCGCGCCGACGGGGGCGCCGGTGGCCGTCTCCACGAACACGTAGGGGACGATCCGCCCCGCGTCCCGTTCCGCGAGCACGCCCTCGATCCGCTCCCGCTGGCCGGCCTCCGTGTAGAACACGTCCTGCCGGACCGGCTCGAACCGCGCCATGAAGGCCCGGTTGCGCGCGAACGTCTCGGCCAGCCCCGCCGCGTCGCCGAGCCCGACGCCCCTCATCTCAACCCCGTCAACGATCATCCCGGCACGCTAGCCGACGACTCCCCGGGCCGTCACCGCGTCCGCCGGGAGCTCCCCGTACTTGGCCTCGCCGCCCGCGTCCAGCGACAGCCGGTAGCCCCGTTTGACCACCGTCTGGATCAGGTTCGGGGCGCCCAGTGCTACCCGCAGGCGGGCCATCGCCGTCTCCACCGCGTGCTCGTCCCGGCCCGCGCCGGGCAGCGCGCGCAGCAGGTCCGCGCGGGAGACCACCCAGCCCGGGCGCCGCGCCAGCGCCCGCAGCAGGGCCATGCCGGCCGGGGGTACGGGGCGCAGCAGCGTGTCCACCAGGACCGCGTGGCCGCGGATCTCCAGCCGGTGCCCGGCCACCGGCAGCACCCGGGCCCGGCCGGGCAGCTCGCGGCAGAGCAGCTGCACCAGCGGGCCCAGCCGGAACCGCTCCGGCTGCACCGTGTCCACCCCGTGCGCCTGCAGCGGCAGCGCCGTCACCGGGCCGACGCAGGCGGACAGCAGCCTGCCGCGCAGCGCGTCCAGTACGCCCTCCCGCAGGCCGCGTTCCTCCGCCCGGGACAGCAGCGAGGCCGCCGCCGGCGCGGAGGTGAAGCTGACGGCGTCCACCGCTCCGGCGATCATCGCGTCCAGGAGCCGGTCCAGCGGCGCGAGGTCCTCCGGGGCCATCCAGCGGTACACCGGGACCACGACCACCTCGGCGCCGCCCGCCCGCAGCGCCTCGACGAAGCCCGGCAGCGGCTCCCCGTGCAGCTGGAGGGCGATCCGCCGGCCGGCCACTCCCGTCGACAGCAGCCGCTCCAGTACCTCGGCCAGCGATTCGGAGTCCGGGGACCAGGTCTCCACGAGTCCGGCGGCCCGGATGGCGCCCTTCACCTTCGGTCCGCGCGCCAGTAGTTCGGCGGCCCGCAGCCGCTCCAGCAGGTCCTCGCCGACGCCCCACCCGTCGGCCGCCTCGATCCACCCGCGGAAGCCGATGGCGGTGGTGGCCACGACCACGTCCGGTGTGCGGCCGATCAGTTCCTTCGTGGCGGCCAGCAGCTCGCTGTCGTCGGCGAGCGGCACGATCCGCAGGGCGGGCGCGTGCAGGACGGCCGCCCCCCGCCGCCGCAGCAGGGCGATGAGCTCGTCGGCCCGCCGGGCCGCCGTGACCCCGACGGTGAAGCCCGCGAGCGGGCCGGTGTTCGTGTCGTCCATCGTGACCATCGTGACCTGCCTAGTGACGCATGCGGGGGCGGTGGGGGGCGGTACGGGCGGACCGAGCTTGCCAACACGGCGTGTCGGACTCGGTTCACCCGTATTTCGCCCCGGTTACACCGACGTGAGCTGCGGTTTCGTCTCGGCCCCGACCGTGTGGACCACCCGGGCCGCCGGGCGGCGAAGGTATACCGCCCAGGTGACCACGCAGCACAGGGCGTAGAAGCCGAGGAAGGTGACGAAGGCGGCCGTTCCGGAGCCGGATGTGCGGAAGGCCTCCCGGAAGACCAGGTTGATGCCCAGCCCGCCGAGCGCGCCAACCGCCCCGATGATCCCCATGGAGGCGCCGGAGAGCCGCCGCCCGTACGCGGCCGCGCTCTCGCCGCTCATGCCGCGCGCCAGCGCCTTCGCCTGGAAGATGCCCGGGATCATCTTGTACGTCGATCCGTTGCCGAGCCCGCTCAGGACGAACAGCGCCACGAACCCGACGAGGAAGACCGGCAGCGAGGACCGCTGGGAGGCGAAGACCACCACCATGGTCGCGGCCGCCATCGCGACGAAGGTCCCCAGGGTGATCCGCGCCCCGCCGAACCGGTCCGCCAGCGCCCCGCCCACCGGCCTGATCAGCGATCCGAGCAGCGGTCCCATGAAGGTCAGGGAGGCGGCCTGGAGCGGGGTGCGGCCGAACTGGGTCTGCAGCACCAGGCCGAAGGCGAAGCTGTAGCCGATGAAGGAGCCGAACGTCCCGATGTAGAGGAACGCCATGATCCAGGTGTGCGCGTCCTTCAGCGCCTCGCGGACCGCGCCGGTGTCGTTGCGCACGGGTGCCAGGTTGTCCATCCGGACGGCCGCCAAGGCGGCGGCGAGCACGATCAGCGGGATGTAGGCGCCCAGCAGGTACCGCGGGTGCGCGGCCCCTGCGGTCGCGATGACCAGCAGCCCGGCGAGCTGCACCACGGGCACGCCGATGTTGCCGCCGCCGGCGTTCAGGCCGAGGGCCCAGCCCTTTTTGCGGAGGGGGAAGAAGGCGTTGATGTTGGTCATGGAGGAGGCGAAGTTGCCGCCGCCGACGCCGGTGAGGGCCGCGACGACCAGGAAGGTCCCGTAGGAGGTGCCGGGCTCCATCACCACGACCGCGGCGACGGTGGGCGCGAGCAGCAGCAGCGCGCTGACGACGGTCCAGTTCCGGCCGCCGAAGCGGGCGACGGCGAAGGTGTACGGCACCCGGACGATCGCGCCCACCAGGGTGGCGGTCGCGATCAGGAAGAACTTCCCGGCCGGGTCGATCCCGTACGCCGGTCCCATGAAGAGGACCATCACGGACCAGAGCGACCAGATGGAGAACCCGATGTGCTCGGAGAACACGGAGTAGACCAGGTTGCGGCGGGCGGTCCGCTCCCCGGTCTCCTTCCAGAAGGTCTCGTCCTCGGGGTCCCACTGCTCGATCCAGCGGCCCCCCTTGCGCGGTGCGGTCGTACCTGTCATCACACGCCTCCACAGCTGTCGCGTCCGTGGAACGACCGTAGGAACGGCGCGTTTCGGCCCCGGTCCCCGCCGGATGACCGCGGGGAAACCTTGCTCTCACCCACCGCCGGGGGCACCTGTGAGCGCGGCCGGGAGCCAGCTCGCCGGGGGCACTTCCAGCCAGCCGTGTTCGGCGGAGAGGGTGGCGGCGGCCCGGTGCAGCGCTTCGAGACCGGGGTGGCCGAATCCCTTGCGCCACACCATCGACAGCGGGGACAGCGGTACCGGGTCGACGAGCGGCCGCTTCACGGACCCGGGCATGTCGACGAAGTCCACGGTCACCAGTACGGGATGGCCGGTCTTGGCCATGACCCGGCGGAACTCGTCCTTGCCGACGGCCACCGGCGCGGGCGGCGCCATCAGGATCCCGCGCCCGGCGAACAGCTCGCGCGCCAGCCCGGTCCACTCCGGCGTCCGCGGGTTCCCGGCGCCCGTGTACACGGTCTCCCCGGCCAGCAGGTCCAGCGGTACGGTCGCCCGCCCGGCCAGCGGGTGCCCCTCGGGCAGCAGCACGGCGAGCGGCTCGTACCGGACGGGCCGGTGCGCGATGCGGGAGCGCCACACCGGGTCCAGCCCGGCGGCGTACCCGAAGGAGACGTCGAGGCGCCCGGCGGCCACCTCGGCTGCGGCGTAGGTCAGCCCGCTCTCCCAGCGGGCCATCAGCTCGCATTCCGGGGCGAGTTCCCGGGCCCGCTCCAGCACGGTGCGCGCGGTGCTCGGCCCGTCGGTGTTCAGGTCGACGAGCAGCGCCCGGGGGGCGGCGAAGGCGGTGGCGACCGCCTCGTGCGCGGCCAGCACCCGCCGGGCGAGCGGGAGCAGCCGCTCCCCGTCGGGGGTCGGCTCGACGGCTCGGGTCGTACGGACGAACAGCGTGGTGCCGAGGGCCTCCTCGAGCCGCCGTACGTCGCGGCTCAGCGCCTGCTGGGCGACGTACAGCCGGGCGGCGGCGCGGGTGAAGTGCAGCTCCTCGGCCACGGCGACGAACCCGCGCAGCAGTCGGGGATCCACATCACGGGGCATCATCCCCGGAGACTAACAACGGATCGGCGTGAATGGGCGCCGGACAGGTGTTGGACCGTGCACCCGGTCCGGGCCGAGGGTGGTGGTCATGCCCCTCATGTCCGTCACCGGCAGCACCCTGGTCCTCGCCGCACCGTCCGCGCCGTCCGCCCCGCCCGTTCCCGACCGTGCTCCCCCGCGCCCGCGGGGCCCCTACGGCCGCCTGTTCGCGCTGCCGGGCGCCCGCGGCTTCACCGCCGGGAACCTCCTCGCCCGCCTCCCCATGGGCATGTTCGGGGTCAGCGCGGTCATGATGATCGCCGGACAGCGCGGCTCGTACGCCCTCGCGGGCGCGGTCACGGCCACCGGCCTGGCCGCCACCGCGCTGGTCGCGCCCTGGACGGCCCGGCTGGTCGACCGGCACGGCCAGGCCCGGATCGCCGTGCCGGCCACCCTGATCGCGGTCCTCGGCTCGCTGTCGCTGATCGCGTGCGTCCGTACCGGGGCCCCCGCCTGGACCCTCTTCGCCGCGTACGCCGCGACCGCCACCACCCCCAACATCGGCGGGATGTCCCGCGCCCGCTGGACGCACCTGCTGCGCGGCGCCCCGGACGCGCACCACACCGCGATGTCCTTCGAGCAGGCCGCCGACGAGCTCTGCTACATGCTCGGCCCGGTCCTGGCCGCCTTCCTCTGCTCGGTGGTGTTCCCCGAGGCCGGCACCCTCACCGCGGCCGCCCTGCTGCTGACGGGCATGCTGGTCTTCACCTCCTGCCGCGCCACCCAGCCCCCGGTGTCGACGGGCCCGCGCCGCGGCTCACCGCTGCGCGCCCTCGCCCCGCTGCTGCCCCTCTTCCTCGCCACCGGCGTGGTCTTCGGCTCGATGGAGATCGCCTCGATCGCCCACCTCGACGCCCTGGGGCTGGGCGCCGCCTCCGGCCCGGTGCTGGCCCTCCAGGCGGCGGGCTCCTGCGCGGCCGGCCTGCTCTACGGCACGCTGCGCCCGCTCGGCCTGCGCACCTGCCTGGTGGCCATGGCCGCCGCGATGGCCCTGCCGTGGCTCGCGGCGAGCACGGGCTCGCTGCTCCCGCTGACCTGCGCCCTGCTGCTGGCGGGCATGGCCACGGCGCCGACGATGGTCACGGCGATGTCCCGGGTCCACGCCCTCACCCCGGAGGGCCGCCTCAACGAGGGCATGACCCTGGCGGTCACCGCCATCCTCGCGGGCATCTCTCTCGGCGCGGCCTCGGCGGGCGCCCTGGTCGACCACCTGGGCCCGACGACGGCCTACGCCCTCCCGGCGGCGAGCGCCCTTCTCGCTCTCGTCATCGGCCGGGCCGTCACTCGTACCAGGTGATGCCGCAGATGTAGACGCACTCGTGCCGGGGGACGGCCAGGAAGTTGATGAAACCGCGCCGATTGAGGATGTCGAATTCCCGCAGACCGCCGGTCCTTCCCGGTGGGACGCCCGACAGCCTCGGCATCCCGGCCGAGCGATGACAGTTCGGTGGCGATCCGCTCGACCTCCGCGACCACTCCAGGAGGCAAGCCACCGGTGATGTGTGCGGAATCGTCAGTGTTGTAGTCCCAGGTCCAGTCGCTCACAGGCCGGTCTCGGCCTCTGCTTTGTCGAGGATCTGCTGGATCTCGGCCAGTGCGGGCCCGGGATCCTCCACCCCTTCCTGGACCAGCCGTTCCAGGGCGTGGAGGCGTGCGGACCTCCGGGGGTGGCGTTCGATCTCGACGAATACGGCCCAGGAGTGGATGAAGGCTCGGAGAGGAGCCGGCGACTGCGTCTGCTGGGCACTCGTCGTCACTTCGAAGAGGTGCTGTGTCAGGTCGGGGACGCGGCTTGGCGCGATCTTCGCGACGGCCTCACGAAGGGCGGCAGGCGTGAGATCCGGCATGGGGATCAGCGGCCCGCTCTCGTCGGGGATCGGCGCACTCACGTGTCCTCCTCGCTGGAACTCCGCTCCGGAGTCGGCTCCGCACCGTACCGCCAACGGCAGCGCCGGGCGGATGCTTCCCCCATGACAAAGGCCCCGCAGCCGAGAGGCTGCGGGGCCTTTGCCCACATGGGGTGGTGGAGATGGCGGGAATCGAACCCGCGTCCAACGGTGCAGAAGCAGGGCTTCTCCGAGCGCAGTCCGCTGCGCTTTTCTCAGCCCCGGAGATCACACGGACAAGTCTCCGACGGGCTCAGTCACTGTTTGTTTTCCCTCCAACCCCCGTGACCGGGGCTAGAGGTTTAGATCCCTAATTGACGCCAGGATCCGGACCGGGACCACTTCCGGGCTGACGCTCCTCACAGAGGCTTCAGCTCACTGTTATTAGGCAGCGAGGGTGAAGCGGGAGTTATCGCTCTTGGAGTTGGCGATTATTGTTTGCGACATATGGTTAGCGAGATCATTGCCGCTTCCTCGGCTCGCTTCCCCTGCATCGACATCCGCTGTCGAAACCGATCATCCCCATGTTGTTTTTTCAAGGTGCCCCGACCCCTGGGGGGCGGTGCTGACACCATGGTACGCGAAGTGGACCACCGCGTGCCAGATGATTAAACCGTGCCGCGCTGCTTGCGACGGATGGCCGAGATCGTCCGGTTCGTCTCACGGGTGTCCTGCTTCTCCCGCATGGTCTGCCGCTTGTCGTACTCCTTCTTGCCCTTCGCCAGCGCGATCTCGACCTTCGCCCGGCCGTCCTTGAAGTACAGCGACAGCGGCACGATCGTGTGACCCGCCTCGTCCGCCTTGCGCTCCAGCTTGTCGATCTCCTCGCGGTGCATGAGGAGCTTGCGCTTGCGCCGGGCGCTGTGGTTCGTCCAGGTGCCCTGGCTGTACTCCGGCACGTGCACGTTGTAGAGCCAGGCCTCCCCGCTCTCCACCGACACGAAGCCGTCCACCAGCGAGGCCCGGCCCTGGCGCATGGACTTGACCTCGGTACCCGTGAGCACGAGACCGCACTCGTAGGTGTCGAGGATCGCGTAGTCGTGGCGCGCCTTCTTGTTCTGGGCGATCATCTTGCGCCCTTTTTCCTTAGCCATAGTGCGGTCATTTTCGCACTACGGACCCACCCCGAGGCCACCCAATACTGTGACCGCCCGTTCCTCGACCCGTTCGCCCGCCGGCACGTCGGGGGTGATGCCCTCGCCGTCCAGGCTCCGGCCCGCCGGTGTGCGGTACGTGCCCACCGTCAGCTCGGCCACCGAGCCGTCCGGCAGCTCGGTCGGCATCTGCACCGAGCCCTTGCCGAAGGTCCGGCTGCCCACCGCCACCGCCCGGCCCCGGTCCTGCAGGGCGCCCGTCACCAGCTCGGCCGCGCTCATCGTGCCGCCGTCGACGAGGGCCACCAGCGGCCGGGCGGTGTCCCCGCCCTCGGCCGCGTACAGGACCCGCTGCTCGCCCCGTACGTCGTAGGTGGCCACGAGTCCGCCGTTCAGGAAGGCCGAGGCGGCGGTGACCGCCTCGGCGACCAGGCCGCCCGGGTTGCCGCGCAGGTCGAGCACGACCCCCTCGCCGGCCGGGGCCGCGCGGACGGCGGCCTTGACGCGCTCGCCGGAACCTCGGGTGAAGGAGGCCACCTTGATGACCGTGACCCCGTCCGGACGCTGGCGCACGGTCACCGGCTCGTTGCGCAGCTGCTCGCGGCGCACGGTCTCGGTGAGGTCGGCGCCGTCGCGGCTCAGGTTCAGCACGACGGGGGTGCCGGCCTCACCGCGCAGCAGGGCGACCACGTCGGCCACGGCCAGGCCGGTCACGGCGTGCCCGTCGACGCTCAGCAGCCGGTCCCCGGCGCGCAGTCCGGCTCGGGCGGCGGGACTGCCCGGCTGGATCTTGTCGACCTTGATCATGCCGTCCCGGGCCCGCTCGGCCCATACCCCGACGCCGGTCCAGAGGCCGTCGAGGCCCTCGGAGAAGGCCTGGTACTCGCCCTGGTCGTAGACGGTGCCCCAGCGGTCGCCGCTGCGGCTGACCACCTCCTGGGCGGCCTTCTTCCCGGACTTCCCCTCGGCGACGGCCTCCGCGGCAGCCCGGGCGACCGCGTCCCGGTCGGCGGTGCCCGCCTGGCGCGGGGCCTCGGGCGCGGGGACGTCGGCCAGGGCCGCGGCGGCTGCGGCGGCGCCCTCCTCGCGGTCCCAGCAGCCGGTGTAGGCCCCGGCGCCGACAGCGGCAAGGAAGGCCAACGTCAAAACGGCCCCGCGACGCAGGTCGCGGGGCCGGAGACAGAAGGCGGCAATACTCGGCAAGCCCAGCATGGCGCCGAGTCTAGGACAAGCCCCGCGCCGGTACGGGTGGTTGCCCGTACCGCTCGCGGGGCGCTTGTCACACCTTCAGGTACTTGCGCAGGGCGATGAAGGCGGCCACAGAGGGCATCAAGAGGCCGATGAAGAGTACGTACGGCAGCTTGGCCAGCACCGATCCCCAGCCCATGAAGTCGATGAGCTGGATCTTGTCCCGCAGCCCGACGCCGTGGTCGATCACGAAGTACTGGCCGGAGACCAGCATCGCGCACGCGAAGAGCGCGCCGATGAGGCCGGCCACGGCCGCCTCCATGATGAAGGGGACCTGGATGTAGAAGCTGGAGGCACCCACCAGCCGCATGATCCCGGTCTCCCGCCTGCGGCTGAACGCCGAGACGCGCACGGTGTTGACGATCAGCAGCAGCGCCACGATCAGCATGATCAACATGATGCCGAGGGCCGCGTAGTTGAGGTAGTTGAGGATCCGGAAGAGGTCGTCGATCTCCTTGCGCTGGTCGTCGACGGTGTGGATGCCGTCGCGGCCGGCGAAGGCGGAGGTGACCACCTTGTACTTCTCCGGGTTCTTGAGCTTGACCCGGAAGGACTCCTGCATCTGGTCGGGCGTGATGGAGGAGGCGAGCGCGGTGTGCCCGTACTGCTCCTGATAGTGCTTGTACGCCTCGTCCGCCGACTCGTACGCGACGCTCTTGACCAGCGTCAGCTGCTTGAGCTCGGACTCGATCTGCTTCTTCTGCTCGTCGGTCACGGCGCCCTTGCGGCAGGTGGCGACACCGCCGGAGCCGGCCGCCGAACCGTCCGGCTTGGCGGCGGCCTCGCCGGCCTCCTGGGCGTCCTGCTTGTTGCAGAGGTAGATCGAGACATTGGCCTTGTCGTACCAGAAGCCCTTCATCCGGCTCACCTGCTCGCGCATGAGCAGGGAACCGCCGAACAGGGCCAGCGAGAGGGCCACGGAGATGATGACCGCGAAGGTCATGGTGAGATTGCGACGGAGACCGACGCCGATCTCCGACATGACGAACTGGGCGCGCATTGCGTCTCAGGGACCTTTCAGTGCTGGTAGCCGTAGACGCCGCGCGACTGGTCGCGCACGAGTCGGCCCTTTTCGAGTTCGATGACGCGCTTGCGCATCTGGTCGACGATCTGCTGGTCGTGGGTGGCCATGATCACCGTGGTGCCGGTCCGGTTGATCCGGTCCAGCAGCTTCATGATCCCGACCGAGGTCTGCGGGTCGAGGTTGCCGGTGGGCTCGTCCGCGATCAGCAGGGCGGGGCGGTTGACGAAGGCGCGGGCGATGGCCACGCGCTGCTGCTCACCGCCGGAGAGCTCGCCCGGCATGCGGTCCTCCTTGCCGCCCAGGCCCACGAGTTCGAGGACCTGCGGGACGGCCTTGCGGATCTCGCCGCGCGGCCTGCCGATGACCTCCTGGGCGAAGGCCACGTTCTCGGCCACCGTCTTGCTGGGCAGCAGGCGGAAGTCCTGGAAGACGGTCCCCAACTGGCGCCGCATCTGCGGAACCTTCCAGTTGGAGAGCTTGGCGAGGTCCTTGCCCAGGACGTGCACCTGGCCGTGGCTCGCCCGTTCCTCGCGCAGGATCAGGCGCAGGAACGTGGACTTGCCGGAGCCGGAGGAGCCGACCAGGAAGACGAACTCGCCCTTCGCGATATCGAGGGAGACTTCTCTGAGGGCGGGATGGCTCTGCTTCGGGTAGGACTTGGAGACACTGTCGAATCGGATCACGGGTGCACCACGGTCGCCGGGAGTAGGTGTGCGTGACCATACGCGAACGGGCGCGAGGTGTGGACCCGGCCTCAGGACTTGCCCGATTTATCCCGGGGTGCGGGGCGTCAGGACCGTGATTGCCCGGACGGGCCGCGCCGAATGTCGGCGAAGCTGGCACAGTGGTAGGGGGAACGGTCTGGTTCCTCACACCGTTATACGCAACGAGAAGACCGAGGCGATGAGAGGAGGAGCGCATGACATATGACCGGCTCGTGTGCGCGAACTGCGCCGCACCCGTCAGCCAGGGCCGCTGCCCGGTGTGCCGGGCGAATCGGGAGCGCCTCCAGCAGGAGGGCAGCCCCTTCTCCGGCCTGAACCCCGTGACCCTCATCGTGCTCATGGTGGTACTCGTGGCAGCTCTGGCGCTGGTGGCCCAGCACGCCGCCTAGAGCGCCCGGCACGCCCCGCTACGGTGCGCGCGGTATCCGTGCCGCGTACCGATCACACACGCGAGAAGGGCCCGGACACCTGGTGTCCGGGCCCTTCCACATGTTCCGCGCCGTTACGCGGTCTGCTCCTGCTGCTTGCGCCAGCGGATTCCGGCCTCCAGGAAGCCGTCGATCTCACCGTCGAGCACCGCCTGCGGGTTGCCGACCTCGAACTCCGTCCGCAGGTCCTTGACCATCTGGTACGGGTGCAGGACGTAGGAGCGCATCTGGTTGCCCCAGGAGCTGCCGCCGTCCTTGAGGGCGTCCATCTTGTCCTTCTCCTCCTGGCGGCGCCGCTCGAGCAGCTTGGCCTGGAGGACGTTCATCGCACTGGCCTTGTTCTGGATCTGCGAGCGCTCGTTCTGGCAGGACACGACGATGCCGGTCGGCAGGTGCGTGATGCGCACCGCCGAGTCGGTGGTGTTGACGCCCTGGCCACCGGGGCCGGAGGCGCGGTACACGTCGACGCGCAGCTCGGTCTCGTCGATCTCGACGTGGTCGCTGGTCTCGACGACCGGGAGCACCTCGACGCCCGCGAAGGAGGTCTGGCGGCGGCCCTGGTTGTCGAAGGGCGAGATGCGCACGAGGCGGTGCGTGCCCTGCTCGACGGAGAGCGTTCCGTAGGCGTACGGGGCCTTGACGACGAAGGTGGTCGACTTGATGCCGGCCTCTTCCGCGTACGAGGTCTCGTAGATCTCGGTCGAGTAGCCGTGCCGCTCGGCCCAGCGCAGGTACATGCGCTGGAGGCGCTCGGCGAAGTCGGAGGCGTCGACGCCGCCGGCCTCGGCGCGGATGTTGACCAGGGCCTCGCGCTCGGCGTACTCGCCGGAGAGCAGGGTCCGGACCTCCATCTCGTCCAGTGCCTTGCGGACGGAGACCAGCTCGGTCTCGGCCTCCGCGAGGGTGTCCGCGTCGTCCATCTCCTGGGCGAGCTCGAAGAGGACCGCGAGGTCGTCGATCCGCCCGCGCAGGGTCTCGGTCTTGCGGACCTCGGCCTGGAGGTGCGACAGCTTGCTCGTGATCTTCTGAGCGGCCTCCGGGTCGTCCCACAGGGACGGCGCGGCGGCCTGCTCCTCGAGCACGGCGATATCTGCCCTCAGCTTGTCGAGGTCCAGGACGGCCTCGATCGACCCCATGGTCGAGGAGAGGGACTTCAGCTCTTCGGAAACATCGACGACTGCCACGGGTCCAGCGTAGCCGGTCCCCGGACAACGCCGTCCGGGCAGGCCGGATCACCCGTTCTGATGATGGCTCGCACGGGCGTACGCTCACCGTATGACCGTTCTCCTCGTCAAGCGCCGCCATGTGGACCACATGCGTGTCACGACGACGAGCTGTCAGCCGCCGGACCGAACCCAAGCCTGATCCACCCCGATCCGACTTGGTCCTGTACGCGCGGCTCCCGCGGTCCCGGCACCACCCCTGCCGGAGACCCTCCCCCTGCCCCGCGGCCCCCACCACCTCTGGGGAACAGGACCCCGTGACATCCCGAAACGGAGCCGTCATGCCGTCCGCGCACACCCTCCCCGTCCTGGACCTCTCCCAGGCGGACGACCCGGCCCAGCGGGCCGAATTCCTGAAGAAGCTGCACGCAGCCGCCAGGGACACCGGTTTCCTGCACCTGACCGGGCACGGCGTCACCGCCGCCGAGAGTGCCCGCATCCTCGAACTGACCAGGACGTTCTTCGCCCTCCCGGAGGCCGACCGGCTGGCGGTCAGCAACTTGAAGTCGCCGCACTTCCGCGGCTACACCCGGATCGGCCACGAGCTGACCGGCGGGGCCTCCGACTGGCGGGACCAGCTGGACGTCGGCGCGGAGCGCGTGGCGCCGGCCCTGGGGCCGGACGCCCCGGCCTACCTGTGGCTGGAGGGCCCGAACCAGTGGCCCGCCGCCCTCCCCGAGCTCCGAAGCGTGGTCCTGGACTGGCAGTCGCGGCTCGCGGCCGTGGCCCACCGCCTGCTCCAGGAGCTGCTCGTCGCGATCGGCGCCCCGGCGGACTTCTTCGACGCGGCCTTCGCGGACCGCCCCCACCTGCACACCAAGCTGATCCGCTACCCGGGATCGGCCCCCTCCGGCGCCGACCAGGGGGTCGGCGCGCACAAGGACTACGGATTCCTGACGCTGCTGCTCCAGGACTCGGTGGGCGGCCTCCAGGTGGTGCGGGACGGCGGCTACCAGGACGTGCCGCCGATGCCGGGAGCGTTCGTGGTGAACCTGGGCGAGCTGCTGGAGATCGCGACCGAGGGCTACCTGACGGCGACCGACCACCGGGTGGTCAGCCCGCCGGGAGCGGTGGAGCGGTACTCGGTGCCGTTCTTCTACAACCCGCGGCTGGACGCGGTGATCGAGACCGTCCCGGGCGACTACCTGCGCTCCGCGCCGGGGGTCGCGCACGACGACTCGAACCCGCTGCACGCCGAGTACGGCCGCAACGAGCTGAAGGGCTGGGTCCGCGCCCACCCGGCGGTGGCCCGCCGCTGGCACCCGGAGCTGGTCCCGGCCTAGCCGAACCGGCCGCGGGCGTCCGCTGCGCGGAACTCTCTCCCCGCCCCGTCCCGCCCCTTCGCCGTTTCCCGGGCTCCGCCCGGGCCGGGTCCTCAATCGCCGGACGGCCGCAAGACCCGGCCTCGCCGGCGTTCGAGGCGCGGGGGTCCGGGGGCGGCGCCCCCGGCCACGGCGCCGCACGGCCTCACGGGACCCGCGGCACCGACTGCTTGTTGTCCTGCCGGGGGGCCGACCCGTCGCCCGAGACGGCGAGCCACGTGCCCAGGCCGATCGCCGCGGCCAGCGCCAGGGCCGATACGGACAGGACCAGCCGCCGCTTGCGCGCGGCCTCCGCGCGGTGGCGGGCGGAGCCCGGCCGGTGGCCGCCCGCCGGGCGCGGCACGCGGGCGGTGCCCAGGGCCCCGCCCGCCAGCTCGTCCGGCCCCGGCACGCGCATCGAGGTGTGGGTGTCCCGGTTGGAGTCCGTCGCCGAGCCCGGCACCAGCGGGACCACGCCCCGCCGCCGGACCGGGTCCGCCGCCGGTTCCTCCGAGGGCTCGGGGTCCGGATCCGCGTCGTCCGGCTCGTCCACGTCCAGCGGCGGCATCCCGGCCAGCATCGGCAGCAGGTCCCGCAGCCGGACCGACAGCTCCGAGGCCCGCAGCCGCGAGGCCGGAGCCTTGGCCAGGCACTGCACGATGAGCTGCCACAGCTCGTCGGGGATCCCGGGCAGCGGGACCACCGTCTCGGTCACGTGCCGCCGAAGGACCGCGCCCGGGTGGCCCCCACCGAAGGGGGTGAAGCCGGCCAGCAGCTCGTACAGGACCGTGGCCAGGGCATATATGTCCACCGCGGCGCGCGGGGGCAGGCCCTCCACGATCTCCGGCGCCAGGTAGTCCGGGGTGCCGATGATCCGGGTCGTCGGCGCCGAGGAGCGGCCCGCGGACGCCCGCCGCGGGGAGTCGATCAGCTTGGCCACGCCGAAGTCGGTCAGCAGCGCCGGGTGCGAACCGCCGGGGCCGAGCGGGCCCTGCATGTCCAGCAGGACGTTCTCCGGCTTGACGTCCCGGTGGACGACCCCCGCCGCGTGCGCCGCGGCCAGCGCGTCGGCGACGTCCGCGACGATCGCCACGGCCGCCTCGGGGGCGAGCCGCCGCTCGCGGTCGAGGCGCGTGCGCAGGTCCGTACCGCGGACGAGGTCCATGACGAGGGCGAGGTCGGTGCCGTCCACGACGAGGTCGCGGACGGACACGACGTGCGGGTGCTCCAGGCCGAGCAGCGCGCTGCGCTCCTGGACGAACCGCCCGACGAGTTCCTGGTCGGACGCGAGGTCCTCGCGCAGCAGTTTGACGGCGACGGGCCCGTCAGGCCCCTCGCCCAGCCACACCGTGCCCGCGCTGCCGCGCCCCAGGATCTGGTGCGCGGTGTACCGGCTGCCGATCTTCCGTGCCACGACTGCTCCCTCAGCGGCTGGCGTACGCACCAAAGCTACGCGGCCGAGTGGGCGTTGGAGGCCAGCAGGGGGCCGGATTCGCGGCGACCTTCACTTCTGCACAAGAAATCACGTCCCAGAAGTCGACAAATCCACGAAGTCGGCGCTCCGAGAGCCCCCGTCAGGGATTCGTCGAGCCCGAGGAGCCCGCGGAGTCCCCGATCGTGCTGACCCAGTCGACGACTCCGGAGCCCCAGGTCCACACCTGGTCCCACCAGCCCTTGCCGGTGCCGACCCACTCCTGGAGCGGGGTCAGCTCCCAGACCAGCCAGCCGGCGACGAAGAACACCAGGATCAGCACCAGGCAGCCCTTGAGGCAGCCGAGGCCGGGGATCCGCACCGGGTTGGCGCTGCGGCGGGGCTCGCGCGGCTCCCGGGGGGCCGGCCGCTGCTGCGGCGGGGCCTGCGGAGGCTGCTGCTGAGGCTGGCGGTACTGGGGCTGCTGCGGCTGAGGCTGCTGCTGGTACGGCTGGGGCTGGTGCTGCTGCGGCTGGTAGTGCTGCGGCGGCGGAGGCGCGTACTGCTGCTGGGGCGGCTGCTGCGGCTGGCGGTACTGCTGCTGCTGAGGCTGCTGCTGGTACTGCTGCTGCTGGGGCGGCGGGCCCTGACGGTACGGCTGCTGCGGCTGCTGCTGGGGCCGGTGCTGCGGCGGCGGAGGCGCCTGTCGCTGCGGGCGGCGGCGCAGGGGGTCCTCGTTCGGGTCGAGGTACTGGATCTGCGTCTGCTCGTTGCGGTCGCGGGCGGCCTGCATCTGCGACTGCCACGGATGCGGCTGGTCGGGCCGCTGCACCGGGGGCATCACCGAGGTGGCGTCGGCCGCACCGACCGGCGGCAGGACGCTGGTCATGCCGTTCGGGTCGTAGGCGCCGGCCTGCGCGCCCGTCCCGGGGAGCATCTGGGTGGGGTCGGCGGCGCCGGGGGTCTCGGGGACCGGGGCCGGCGAGGGGTCGGGCGCGAGCAGCGCGCCCACACCGAGCGCGGCCTCCACCTCGGCGGCCGAGGAGTGCACGCCGATGCCGGCGGCCACCACGCGCAGCCCGCGGGCCAGGCTCTGGGCACTCGGGCGCTCGTTCGGCTCCTTGCGCAGGCAGCGCTCGATCACCGTCCACAGCGGCTCGGGCACGGTCGAGGGCCGCTGCGGGTCCTCGCTGAGGTGGCGGTGGAGCACTTCGAGCGCGCTACCGCCGGCGAACGGTGGGCGCCCGGTGAGCAGCTCGTAGAGGAGGATACCGGCGCCGTAGATGTCGACGGCGGAGGTCTGCGGGCGGCCCTCCGCGGACTCGGGGGCGACGTAGGCGGGGGTGCCGACGAACTCGTGGGTGCGCGTCAGGCCCGGGGAGTCCGCGAGGCGGGCGATGCCGAAGTCGGTGAGCATCGGCTTCATCTGTCCGCCGCGCTCGTCGAGCAGCACGTTGGCCGGCTTCAGGTCGCGGTGGACCACTCCGTCGGCGTGGCTGGCGGCGAGGGCGTCCGCGATCTGCGCGGTCAGCAGGCTCGCGGCGACGGGCGTGAAGGGGCCGTTCTCGCGGAGGTAGCGGTGCAGGTCCGGGCCGTCGATCAGGTCCATGACCAGGGCCAGCAGATCACCCTCGACGACGAGGTCGCGGGTGCGCACGATGTTGGGGTGGGTCAGGCGCAGCAGGACCGAGCGCTCCCGCAGGAAGCGCATGACGATGTCGGGGTCCTGGGCCAGCTCCTCCTTGAGGACCTTGATGGCCACGGTCTCGCCGGGCTGGCCCGCGACGGCCGCCTCCGCGCCGGCGGCCTCCCTCTGGCGTGCACGCCAGACAGTGCCCGTGGCGCCGCGCCCGAGCGGCTCCTCGAGCAGGTATTTGCTGCCGACTGGCCGCACGTCTCGCGCTCCCCTGCTGTCGTCTGCTGTGGTCGATCTGCTGATTGGTTTTCCGGCCCACTCTAGGGGGTGTCCCAAAGACGCGGGGCCGCGGAGGTTGGTTGCCGCACATATGTACGGAGGGTGACGTTTGTGGGGTATGCCGGAGGCGATTTTCCCGTCTTTCGCCACCTCGCCGTCCGGATCCGGCCAGGGTCCGGCCCGGGTCGGATCACATCAAGATCATTTGTTGCCGGGTGCCGGGCGTGTTGTCCGTGACAGGTGCGAGGATGCACATGTACGGAACGGCACGGGACGGGAGCCCCGCCTTCCGGGCAGACCTGACCGGACGACGCGTCCGTGCCGGGTGGGGGGCGACCGGACGGTCATGTCACGGGAGATTCCCCTGCCGGGCGCACACACCGCGCACCGCGCAGAAGGGACCGCTGACGGCGATGCAGATCCGGCTGACCGTCCTTGGGTCGCGCAGCGGCCACCAGACCGCGACCGCCCCCGCGAGCTGTGACGTACTTGTCACCGCGCCCGTCGGCACCGCGCTGGCCGCGGTCGCCTCCGGGCTCGCGGCGACCGTCGGCGGACCCGACACCGGGGGCACGGTCGTGCTGTACGCCGGCTCCGAGCGCCTCGACCTCCAGCGGCGGGTGCTCGGCGAACCGCCCCTCGTGGACGGCGCGGTCGTGGCGCTGCACGGACCGGTGCCGGACGTCCTGCCCGAGGAGGGCCTCGGCGCACCCCAGCTGCACGTCGTCGCCGGACCCGACGCGGGCGGGGTGCACCTGCTGCACAGCGGACAGATCCGGGTCGGCCGCTCCGCCGACGCCGACGTCCCGCTGGACGACCCCGACGTCTCCCGGCTGCACTGCGCGGTGACGGTGATCCGCGACGGGCGGGTCGCGGTCGCCGACCTGAACTCCACGAACGGCACCACCCTGGACGGCGCCCCGGTGGGGCCGCAGCCCGTCGCGCTGCCCCCGGGGGCGCTGCTGAGGGTCGGCGAGTCCACCCTGCGGCTGGCGCCCTCGGGCGCTCCCGCGCTGCCGGTGACCCCGGACCTCCAGGGCCACCTCTCGGTCTCCGCCCGGCCCGAGGGCCCCGGCCCGCTCCCCGGCCCGCCGCCCGGGGCGGATCCCGCCGCCCTTGCCGCCCCGGTCGCCACCGCGCCGGACGCCCCCGAACTCCCCGAGGCCTCCGACGTCCTCGGCCCGGCCGCCGGGCCGGGACGGCGCAAGGCGATCGGGGCCTGGGCCCGCAAGTGGGTGCGGGGCGAGGAGCCCGCCGAGGCCCCGCAGGAACCGGTGCCCGCCGCACCCGACCCCGACGACCCCGCCGCGCTGCTGCTGGCCGCCATGGGCCCCACCGAGCGCCTGTGGTCCCGTACGACCGGGCAGCTCGCCGTGCTGGACATGGGGCTCGGCGCCGGGAGCCGGGTGTCCCTGCCCGCCGTCGGCGCCCTCGGACTCGCGGGCCCGCGAGCCCGGCTGGCCGGCGTCGCCCGCTGGCTGGTCGCCCAGATGGCCGGCCTGCACGCGCCGGGGCAGCTGGAGATCGTGCTCGTCTCCACCGACCGGGCGCGCGGCCTCGCCGACCGGCGGCGCGACTGGGGCTGGCTCGGCTGGCTCCCCCACGTACGGCCCGCGCACGGCCAGGACTGCCGGCTCCTCCTGGCGTACGACCGCGACCAGGCCGTCGCCCGTACGGGTGAGCTGACGCGACGCCTCGACGAGGGTCCGCTCGGCGTGCACTGGGCCGCCGCCGACGCCGGGCAGATCCGCCGGGCCGCCGCCGTCTACGAGGGCCCCTACACGCTCGTCGTGATCGACGGCGATCCCGGTGCCGGCCCGCTGCGCGATGTCACCGGCCGACTCGCCTCGCACGGCCCGGCCGCCGGGATCCACGTACTCGTGCTCGCCGAGGCCCCGGCCGCCACCCCCGCCTCGCCGGTCGCCGAAACGTACGAGGCCGCCTGCGCGGGCGCCCCCGCCTTCCGGCACTGCGGCGCGGTCGCGCTGCTCAGCGGCGATGTGGCCACGGCCGTACGGACCTTCGAGATCAGCGGCGGCAGGCCGGTCCCCGTCGGGGGCACCGCCACCGCCGACGCCGTCTCCGCCGCCTGGGCCGAGCGCTTCGCGCGCGCCCTGGCCCCGCTGCGCACCGCCGAGGGCGGCTCCGCCGCGGCCTACCGGCCGGCCGCCGCCACCCTGCCCGCCACCGCGCGGCTGCTGGACGAGCTGGGGCTGGCCCGGGCCACCCCGGCCTCCCTGATGGCCCGCTGGGCCGCCGCCACCGACCAGGGGCAGGGCATGGGCGGCCTCGCCGAGATCGTGCTGGGCAGCGGACGGCGCGGGCCCGTCGGCACCGAGCTGGTCCACGACGGCCCGCACCTGCTCATCGAGGGGCCCGCCGGGAGCGGGCGGACCGAGCTGCTGCGCTCGGTGGCCGCCTCCCTGTCCGCGGCCGCCCGGCCCGACCGGCTCGGGCTGCTCCTCCTCGACGGGGCCGGCGGCGAGCGCGGCGACGGGCTCCTGCCCTGCACCGAACTGCCGCACGTCTGCGCGCACCTGGTCGCCTCCGATCCTCTGCGCATGCGGGAGTTCGCGCAGGCGCTGGGCGCGGAGCTCAAGCGCCGCTCCGAACTGCTGGCGGAGCTGTCCTTCGCCGAGTGGCACGCGCAGCGCGAAGTGGCCGACCGGATGGTCTCGCCCCGCCGCCCCAGCCCGGGCGAGCAACGCGGCGACCTCGACCCGCAGCGCACCGGCACGCTCCGGCTGCGCGCCGCGACGGCCCGGACCGATCCGGCGGGGCCCAGCCCGCTGCCCCGCCTGGTGGTACTCGTGGACGACCTCGACGCGCTGGTCGCGCCGGGACTGGGCAGTACGGGCCGCCCCGCCGCCGGCTCGGTGGTCCGGGCGCTGGAGGCGGTGGCCCGCGAGGGCGCCCGGCTCGGCGTGCACCTGGTGGCCACCAGCGCCCGCCCGGACCGTACGGCGGAGACCGGGCTGGCCCGGCTGACGTCCCTGCGCGTGGAGCTCGACGCCCCCGACCAGCCGGGCCCGGGCCGCGGCCTGCTCCGGTTCGGGGACGGGCGGACCGTCCCGTTCCAGGCGGGCCGGGTCACCGGCCGGATCCCCCGGACGGCGACCCTGAGGCCGACTGTGGTCCCGGTGGAGTGGGAGCGGATGGGTGATCCTCCGGCCCGCCGCCCGGTTCGTGAGCTGGGCAACGGGCCGACCGACCTCGCACTGCTGGCCAGCGCCCTGGACCGGGCCTCGCACCTGGTCTCGGCGATACCGGTGCTGTTCCCGCCGGCGCCCTGACGCCTGCGGGCGCCCCCGCGACGCGGTATTGCGGGGTCGCACGGCTCGGCGTAGACCTTGTGGTCCGGGACACACCACGGGCATCGGGGGCAGAACCATGCGCAGGCAGGGAACGAGCCGTACGACACTCACCTGGACGGCGCTCGCCGCGGCGGGCGCGCTCGCGCTCACCGCGTGCGGGGACGGCGGGAAGAAGGAACCGCAGGGCCCCGAGGGCAGCTCGGCCGCGGCGCCCCGGGTGGAGTTACCGAAACTGCCCGGCGAGAAGCTGGAGGTCGCCGCGGTCTGGACGGGCCCGGAGCAGGAGAACTTCACCAAGGTCCTGAAGGAGTTCGAGAAGCGGACGGGGGCCTCCGTCACCTTCGTGCCGGCCCAGGACCCGATCGTCACCTTCCTCGGTACGAAGATCGCGGGCGGGGCGCCGCCGGACGTCGCACTGCTCCCGCAGGTCGGTGCGCTGGTCTCGGCGGTGCAGAACAAGTGGGCGCAGCCGGTGGGCCCGGAGGCCGCGGCCCAGCTCGACGCGAACTACTCGCCGGGCTGGAAGAAGCTCGGCGCGGTCGACGGCACTCAGTACGGCGTCTACTACAAGGCCGCCAACAAGTCGCTGATCTGGTACAACGCGAAGGCCTTCGAGGCGGCGGGGGTGCAGCCCCCGAAGACCTGGAAGGAACTGATCACCGCGGCCGACACCCTGTCCGCCTCCGGTACTGCGGCCGTCTCGGTGGCGGGTGCGGACGGCTGGACCCTCACCGACTGGTTCGAGAACATCTACCTCTCGCAGGCGGGGCCGGAGAAGTACGACCAGCTGGCCAAGCACCGGCTCAAGTGGACGGACGACAGCGTCAAGCAGGCGCTGACCACGCTCGGCGAGCTGTTCGGCCGCAAGGACTTCCTGGCGGGCGGACCGAGCGGGGCGCTGTCCACCGAGTTCCCGAAGTCGGTGACGCAGACCTTCACCGGCGGCGACCGGCCCGCGGCGGCGATGGTCTTCGAGGGCGACTTCGTGGCGGTGAACATCGCGCAGACCGAGGCGAAGGTGGGCGAGGACGCCCTCGTGTTCCCCTTCCCTGCGGTCGGCGAGAAGGCGCCGGTGGTCTCGGGCGGCGATGTGGCGGTCGCGCTGAAGCCGTCGAAGGGGGCGCAGGCGCTGTTGACCTTCCTGGCCTCGGCGGACGCGGCGGAGATCCAGGCCCGGGAGGGCGGTTTCGTCTCCCCGAACAAGGCGGTGGACCCGGGCGTCTACCCGAACACCATCCAGCGGGACATCGCCAAGGCGCTGATCGCCGCGGGCGACGACTTCCGCTTCGACATGTCGGACCAGGCCCCGGCGGCCTTCGGCGGGACCCCGGGCGCGGGTGAGTGGAAGGCGCTCCAGGACTTCCTGGCGAACCCGTCGGACGTGGCGGGCACCCAGGCGAAACTGGAGGCGGACGCGGCCAAGGCCTACGGGAACTGATCCCGTGTCGGCCTCTGCCGCACAGGGCTCCTCCGGGAAGGCCGTCCCCGCGAACGGCGTCCCGGCGAAGGGCGACCCGACGAAGGGCGACCCGACGAAGGGCGGTTCCTCGAACGGTGTCTCCTCGAAGGGGGTGTCCTCGAAGGGCGCCCCCGGCAAGGGCGTCTCCGCCGAGGCGCGCCGCCGCCGGCTGATCGCGGCCGCGTTCCTCCTCCCGGCCCTCGTACTGCTCGGCGCGCTCGTCGTGCATCCGATCGGCTACTCCCTCTACCGCAGCTTCTTCGACCGCTCCGGCGACACCTTCGTCGGGGGCGACAACTACCGGGAGATCCTCCGCGACGACACGATCCGCACCGCGCTGAAGAACACCGCGCTCTGGGTGGTGCTCGCCCCGGTCACGGCCACCGCCCTCGGCCTGATCTTCGCGGTGCTCACCGAACGGGTGCGCTGGGGAACGGCGTTCAAGCTGCTGGTGTTCATGCCGATGGCGATCTCGATGCTGGCTTCGGGCATCATCTTCCGGCTGGTCTACGACCACGACCCCGACCGCGGGATCGCCAACGCGGTCTGGGTCGGGGTCCACGACACCTTCGCGCAGTCCTCGGCCTTCCCCAAGGCCCGCCCGGGCCGGGACTCGCCGCTCACGGACGCCGGCGGCGGCGCCTTCACGACCCGCGACCCGGTCCGCGCGGGCACCCCGGTGCTGCTCCCGCTGGTCGGCGTGGCCCCTGAGGCCCTGCCGGAGGGCACCCGTACCGCGGGCAGCTCCGCGGCCGAGCCGGGGAAGGTGACCGGCACCGTCTGGCAGGACTTCACCCGGGGCGGGGGTGGCGCGACCAACGCGGTCGACCCGACCGAGCAGGGCTTCGCCGGGATGCGGATCGAAGCGGTCAAGGACGGCAAGGTGGTCGATACGGCGACGGCCCGCGCCGACGGCACCTTCACCCTGTCCGCGAGGGCCGACGGAGCCCTGCTGCGGCTGCCCGCGGCCAACTTCCGCGAGGCGTACGGCGGGGTGCAGTGGCTCGGCCCGTCGCTCGTCACCCCGGCGGTCATCGGGGCGTACGTTTGGATGTGGGCCGGTTTCGCGATGGTGCTGATCGGGGCCGGACTGGCCGCCGTACCGCGTGAGCTGCTGGAGGCGGCGCGCGTGGACGGGGCGAACGAGTGGCAGGTGTTCCGCCGGATCACCGTCCCGCTGCTGGCGCCCGTCCTCGCGGTCGTGCTCGTCACCCTCGTCATCAACGTCATGAAGATCTTCGACCTGGTCTTCGTGATCGCACCGGGCGCGGTCCAGGACGACGCGAACGTGCTGGCGCTCCAGCTGTACCGGACCTCCTTCGGCACGGACGCCGATCCGGGGCTGGGCAGCGCCATCGCCGTACTGCTGCTGGTGCTGGTGATCCCGGTGATGCTCGTGAATATCCGCCGGCTGCGCAAGGAGGGGGCCCGATGAGCGGTACCGACGTGACGCCGGACCCCACGAGGGCCACGTTCGCCGAGCGTGCCACGGGCCGGCTGGCCGCAGGCGCGCTGCGCGTGTTCCTGGTCGTCGCGGCGCTGTTCTGGCTGCTGCCCACGCTCGGGCTGCTGCTCTCCTCCTTCCTCTCCCCCACCGACCTCAACAACGGCGGCTGGTGGCAGGTGCTGACCGCGCCCTCGCGGCTGACGGCCGACAACTACGAGCGTCTTCTCGCGGGCGGCACGATCACCGGCTCCCTCCTGAACACCTTCGCGATCGCCTTCCCGGCGACCCTGCTGGTCCTGGCCCTCGGGGCGTTCGCCGGATACGCCTTCGCCTGGCTGGAGTTCCCCGGCCGGGACTGGCTCTTCCTCCTCGTCGTGGGGCTGCTCGTGGTCCCCGTACAGGTGGCCCTGATCCCGGTCTCCGAACTCTTCGGCGCCATCGGGCTGTTCGAGACCACGGCCGGAGTGGTCCTCTTCCACACCGCCTTCGGACTGCCCTTCGCCGTGTTCCTGCTGCGCAACTTCTTCGCGGAGATCCCGCGCGAACTGCTGGAGGCCGCCCGCCTCGACGGAGCGGGTGAACTGCGGCTGTTCACACGGGTGGTGCTACCGCTCGGCGGTCCGGCGATCGCCTCGCTCGGCATCTTCCAGTTCCTGTGGGTGTGGAACGACATGCTGGTGGCGCTGGTCTTCGCGGACTCCGCCAGCCCGCCGGTCACGGTCGCGCTCCAGCAGCAGGTACGGCAGTTCGGGAACAACATCGACGTGCTCGCACCCGGCGCGTTCCTGTCGATGGTGATCCCGCTCGTCGTCTTCTTCGCCTTCCAGCGGCAATTCGTCTCGGGGGTGATGGCCGGGGCGATCAAGTAACCGGCCTCCGCAGGGCCGGTGACATGCCCTGCTGACACTGCGTAACCCGAATGCCGCACACCGCGTAACCCGATCGCCACGCCGGGGGTTCCTGGGCCATATGCCCGCGCCGACCCCTGGATGTGCCGTGCCCCGGTTCAGCGTCATCGTGCCCGCGTACAAGGTCCAGGCCTACCTCCAGGAGAGTCTGGACTCCGTCCTGACGCAGTCGTACCCGGATCTGGAGCTGATCGCGGTCGACGACGCCTCCCCGGACGCGTGCGGTTCGATCATCGACGAGTACGCGGCCCGCGACCCCCGGGTGACGGTCGTCCACCTGGCGCACAACCTGGGCCTGGGACCGGCCCGCAACGCGGGCCTGGCGCGGGCGAGCGGCGACTACCTGATCTTCCTCGACGGCGACGACACCCTCGCCCCCGGCGCCCTGCAGGCCATCACCGACCGGCTGAAGGCCACCGGCTCCCCCGACGTCCTGGTCTACGACTACGCGCGCACCTTCTGGTCGGGCGAGCTCGTACGCAACCGCCTCTCCCACCGGCTGTCCGAGGAGGGCCCGGCCAGCTTCCGCCTCGCCGACCGCCCGGCCCTCCTCGGCGTGCTGATGGCCGTGTGGAACAAGGCCTACCGCCGCGAGTACGTGGAACGCGAGGGCCTCGCCTTCCCGCCCGGCTTCTACGAGGACACCCCCTGGACCTACCCGGCGCTGCTGGCCGCGGAGTCCGTCGCCGTCCTGGACCGGGTCTGCGTCCACTACCGGCAGCGGCGCACCGGCTCGATCCTGACCACCACCAGCCGCCGCCACCTCGACATCTTCGACCAGTACGACCGGGTCTTCGGCTACCTCGCCGGCCGCCCCGAGCTGGAGCGCTGGCGCCCCACCCTGCACCGCCGGATGGCCGAGCACTTCTGCACCCTGTACGCCAACCCGCGCCGCCTCCCGCGCGCCGCCCGGGCCGAGTTCTTCGCCCGGGCCTGCGCCCTGCTGCGCCGCTACCGCGTCCCCGGCAGCAGCAGCACCCTGCCGCTGTCCCTGTCTCGGACCGACCGGGTCCGGCACACCCTGATGCGGCTGGGCACCCGGCGCACGTACCGGCTGCTGTCGGCGCTGCGCTCGGCCGGACTGGCGCTGGGCCGCGCAGCCTCGGCCCTGGGGCGGGGCCTGCGGGAGTCCCGGCTGCGGCTGCACTACCGGATCCAGCGGCTGCTGCCGCTGCGCCCCGAGCTCGCGGTCTTCTCCGCGTACTGGCACGGCGGCTACTCCTGCAACCCGGCGGCGATCGAGGCCAAGCTGCGGGAGCTGGCGCCGCAGATGCGCACGGCGTGGATCTGCGACCCGGCGCACGCCTCGACCCTGCCCCGCGAAACGGTGGCGCTGCGCCCGGGCTCGGCGGCGTACTGGACCGCCCTGGCCCGGGCCGGCCACCTGGTCACGAACGTCAACTTCGACCGCGCCCTGGTCAAGCGCCGGGGCCAGATCCTCGTCCAGACGCAGCACGGGACCCCGCTCAAGCGCGTCGGCCTCGACCTCCAGGACCGCCCGGCGGCCACCCCGACGCCGGACTTCGCGGGGTTGCTGCGCGGCGCCGACCAGTGGGACTACCTGCTGTCCTCGAACCGGCACTCCACCCTGGTCTGGGAGAAGGCCGTGCCCTCCTCCTACACGACGCTGGAGTACGGCTACCCGCGCAACGACGTCTTCCACCGGGCGGGCCCGGCCGAGGTGCTGGAACTGCGCGAACGGCTGGGCATCCCGGCGGGCTCGACGGTCGTCCTGTACGCGCCCACACACCGCGACTACCGGCGCAGCCGGCCGGAGCACCTGGACTTCGAGCGCGTCCTGCGGGACCTGGGCCCGCGCTTCACGATCCTCGCCCGCACCCACCTCACGTACGCGGACCTCCCGCCGTCACCGGACACGCACCCGCGCCTGATCGACGTCTCCTCGTACCCCTCGGTGGAGGAGCTGGCCCTGGCCTCGGACGCACTGGTGACGGACTACTCGTCCCTGATGTTCGACTACGCGGCGCTGGACCGGCCGATCGTGATCCACGCGGACGACTGGGAGGCGTACGAGGCGGCCCGGGGCACGTACTTCGACCTGCGGTCGTGCCCACCCGGGGCGATCGCCCGGACCCAGGACGAGCTGGTGGACATCTTCACCACCGGCCACTGGCAGGGCTCGCGCTCCGCACAGCTGCGGGCGGCCTTCCGGGCGCGCTTCTGCCAGTTCGACGACGGCCACGCGGCGGAACGGGTCGTACGCCGGGTCTTCCTGGGCCAGACGACCCCGATCCCGGCGGTCATGCCCCTCCCGGAACGCCGTCCCACCCCGCCGGCCCCGTCCCCGACCTCCACCCCGGAACCCGCACTCGCCCCGCTGACCACACCGAGCCTCTGGCAGTAGCCGGTCCGTCCTTAGTTTTCCGATAAATCCGCCCCCAAATCTGCTTCTCCTGGGCCACTATGAGAGCGCCTTGCTTGTGTTGACCGTCGGGCGTCCCAACACGGAAGAGGTAACACGATGGCGTTGACCGGACCGTGGAACGCGGAGTTAGCCAGCCAACTCGTGGAATCGAACTTCGTTCAATGGCAGTACGGTGCGCGTTTCCTGCCCACCGGGTCGTTTCCCCTGCACCCGGTGGTCGAGGAAGCGAGCCGGCTGGTCCCCGAGAGCGGGGTAGAGCGGCATCCGTTCTTCGCCCTGGCCGGGAGGTCGCGGCCCACCCTGGAGTTCTGGGTGACGCAGGAGCTGTTCGTGACCGGGGTGTTCGCGCAGTTGCTCGGCCTGACGGCGAGCGCGCTCGTCAACGTTCACCAACGGGCCCGTTTCAGCCTGGTGTTGCAGGGGGAGCACGGAGGGGTGAAGGACGGCGTCGCACGGGCGTCGCACCCGTGGCTGCTGCACAGGCTGGCGGACAGCATGGGCATAGCCCCCGACTCCGTCACGCCGGCCGAACCGACCTACGACTTCCTACGCGACCTGGCCTCCTCCATGAGCTCACCGATCGGCGCGCTGGGCGCGCTCGGAGTGGGGAACGAGCAGATGCTGGTCCCCGAATACGGGGCCGTCAAAAGCGCTTTCGAAAGCGCTGCACCGGAAGTCGAACACGGCGACTTCCTGAACGCCAACATCTATGAGGATACGGAGCACTCCGCCCTCATCGCGCATATAGCATCCGAGCTGATCGCGCACGATCCGTCACTGGCCGAGAACTACTTGAAGGCCGCCCGCAGCTCTGTCACCGCGCGGATGCGGTATTACGACAGGTTGGCCGATCTCTTCACATGACCATCAGTCACAATCCGACGTTTGGGGTATCGCGTGGCCGATCTGGCCTCGTTGTTTCACGGCGACGTCCGGTTGGTCTTGCGTCCGTGATGTCGCGTTGATTCCTGTCCGGGGACGGTTCCGGTCAGGGGTGCGCGTCGGCTGACGTGCCGGATGACGTCGGGTTCCACGGTCCCGGAGCTTGCGGGTGAGCCTCCTCTCGATGCTCGATGAGGTCGTTCGTGCTGGTCAGGTGGGGTGGGGCAGGGCGAGGATCCGTTCGAAGGCGCGGATGATCGCCGTGGCCCAGCCTCGGTGTTTCACCGTGGATTCCATGAACTGTGACGTTCTGTCACCGCATGCAAAAGGTGCCCCGTGGCCTGCGATGATCCGGCTTGTTGAGGACTGGATCATGAGCGGGCGGGGGCACCTTTCACGTGCAGGGTAGCGAGTGGGCACGCGGTCTG